>NZ_JAFLWG010000017.1:0-64641 GCF_017316315.1 Enterococcus sp. DIV1298c
GGACTCTTGCAAACGATCATGGCGTTATTCTTTATTTGGTTGATCAAACTATAAGACGAAAAAACATCAACACGCTGAAGTAAAATAAGTTCAGCGTGTTGATGTTTTTTAGTTATACGTTTCCGTCACAATCAATGAAGTAATACATTTTCCAGTACTAATAGTTGCCGTTTGATCACTAACCCGTTCTCAGCTTTTCCCATATACCCAGTCAATTGACCATTTTGTCCGATCACTCGGTGACAAGGAATGACGACTGGAAGAGGATTCAAACGATTGGCTTGCCCAATGGCACGAGCCGCTTTTGGTTGGCCGATGGCTTCTGCTACTTGTTTATACGTTCGACTTTGTCCATAAGGAATCGTTGTGAGAACTCGCCAAACCTTTTGTTGAAAAGCTGTCCCTCTCTTGAAAGATAAAGGTAAAGTGAACACTTGTCTTTCACCTGAAAAATATTCTTCAAGCTGTTGTTTTGCTAAAGATAGGATTTCAGCATCTGCTTCTTCATTTTCGGGAATCCATTCAAAAGAGACAGCAGTTAATCCTTTTTGATCTGCATCCAGCCACAAAGGGCCGATCATAGTTTCGATTCTCATCTCTGTCCGCCCATCCTCATAAGTTGGGCGTTCCTCCTCATCGGTTATTTCCCTAATCATCTATGATTCGTAAAAAAAAAGCAACCTAAAAGTTTATTTAATGCCACAGAGATGGTACACTGAATAAGGCACTTATAACATCTATTATCTTTGTTATTTAAGCATACTTTTGTTTATATAAGATATATGAGAAAAACATGCTTGAAAGGAACGAAAATATGAAAATATCAATTGTCATCCCTTGTTTTAATGAAGAAAAAACTGTCCCACTTTTTTTTGATGAAGTCGAAAAATTTCGTGGCGACTATGAATTCGAGTACTTGTTCATCGATGATGGGTCAAGCGACGGTACATTGGCAGCCATTAAAGAATTAGCAAACGCACATGAATCCGTTCGTTTTGTCGCTTTTTCACGAAACTTTGGAAAAGAAGCCGCACTATATGCCGGACTTCAAGCTTCCACAGGAGATCTAGTCACTGTCATGGACGTCGATTTACAAGATCCTCCGGAATTGTTACCAGTAATGATCGATAAAGTCATCCACTCCGATATCGATTGTATCGGTACACGCCGTTCCACTCGAGAAGGTGAACCAGCAATCCGTAGTTTCTTTGCGAAAAAATTTTACCAACTGATCAATCGCATCAGTGACACAGAGATGGTCGATGGGGCAAGAGATTACCGCATGATGACTCGCCAAATGGTGGATGCCGTCTTAGAATTAGCTGAATACAATCGCTTTTCAAAAGGACTATTCAGTTGGGTAGGCTTTAAAACGGAATATCTCTCATTTGAAAATCGTGAACGAGTAGCCGGCGAAACTTCTTGGTCTTTTTGGAAATTATTCAATTATTCAATCGACGGCATCGTCAATTTTTCTGACACTCCATTGACGATTGCCTCATTTGTTGGCGCATTGTCATGTATCGGTTCAGGAATCGCTATCCTCTTTATTATTCTACGAGCATTATTATTTGGCGATCCAACATCCGGTTGGCCTTCACTCGTCTCGATCGTTTTATTCATCGGCGGGATCCAACTACTTTGCCTTGGTATCATCGGGAAATACATCGGGAAAATCTTCCTTGAAACAAAAAAACGTCCGGTCTATATCGTACGGGAAACTGAAAAACAAAAAGCCCACCAACTTGGTGAGCAAACAGACAAGTAATTAATGAAGAAGGCTATCCTTTAAATTAGAGGGTAGCTTTTTTTACTCTCCTCTTTAAATTTTGGCATATTTATATACGTCTAATCTATTAATATAAAGAAGCAAATACTTTAAAATCGCTTATTCATGACTTGTAAATAGTTTTAGTACAAAAATACTTGTTTATGCGATTATTTTTTTCATAGGATACATAGTCACTTGATGCTCTTTCACTTCCTCACTGAATAAAAACAATTTATCTGCTTCGATCCTGTACTTATGATCTTTGATCACATTTGCATAGTTCACACTTGCTGGATTTGGTTCTAAATAGAAGTTATCTTGATTAACTGAATATATTCCAGCATACTCTATCAGCCCAGACAGATTGATTCGCTGTACTTCACCTAATTCATTGAAGATCAAGATACCTCCACCCTCCAGTTTCTAGGAATACTTGATCAAGAGATCTTGTAACTGATCATGGGAGATATCACTTTTTATTTTTAATTTCTGATATGCTTCATCGACTTGTCCAGAGACAGGAAAAGCTTTTTTGTATTCCTCGAATGTTAGATCTTCTGAATCAGCTATTTCCTGTGGTTGAGAGCTTTCTTTTGTTTCTGGAATGTTGTCACTCATTTCAGATTGTTTTGTATTTGTTTCGCTACTGCAACCGACCATTAGTAATAGAAATAGTAGAGTGGATATTATTCGCTTCTTCATTCTATTTGATTATTCTCCTTTCGTTTCAAACAGTAAAGTAGTTAAATTATTAATAGCCTATTCAAATAGTTAATTGATATAATCCAATTTTGTAAAATCAGTTCTACGTACAACACTATTTTGAAAACTTCTCTAATTGCTTTATCGATTCATGCTTTACAAGTTAGAACGTGTGCTAAATTTTTACTAATCCCTTTGACTACTTCCCTTCAATTAATTCACTGCCAATTTTTTATCCTTGATTTCAGAAACTCTCTTCACCAAAATAATAGAGCATAAAAATGGGCGCCATCTTCTTATTATGTACATTTACATAAATATAAATATGTAATATTAGTTATTTAATATTTACATACTTTCTATTCATTTCTGCTCAAGTTATCTACTTTTATGTACATGTGATATGAAACAAGAATTTAGAATCATGCATGACAAAAGGCAAAAATATATGTTCCTATTTTTGCCTTTTATCTCGTATTTATAAAGAAAGTGATTTTGACTTGTAACTCCCTATCGATTGCAGTTCACCTTTTATCCTAAACTCTCTGTCAATCGCCGCAATCCTTCTTCCAATTTCTTCCGTGGACATCCCACATTCAATCGTAAAAAATTACGACTGGTTTCTCCATACACTTCGCCAGACATGATTGCTACCTTTCCACGTTCGATCATGCGTTGTTGAAGCTGTTCCATATTGAATGGTACTTGCGAACAATCGAGCCACATCAAGTAGGTGGCTTCGCTTTTTGTCACGATGATTTCTGGATGATGTTGTTTGAGGTACGTAGTGACAAAAGCAATATTGTCATCAATGTACTGATTGAGTTCAGTGACCCAACTGCCTTCCTTTTCATATGCTGAAATCGTCGCAACTAATCCAAAAATACTCGTTGAGCTGAGTCCATCAGCTTCTTTCATCTGATGCAAAAATCGTTGACGTAAAGATGGATCTGGGATCAATCCGTAAGAAAAAATCAACCCAGGAAAATTAAAGGTTTTACTTCCTGATGTGACGACTGCGACATTTTTTTGGATGAATTCTGTCAATGGTCGATGCTGTTGTCCTTTTCTTAGAATGTCCATGTGGATCTCATCCGAAATGATGAATACCTCGTTTTTTTTGGCAAGCTCGATGATGTTCACTAATTCCTTTTTTGTCCACACTCTACCTGTTGGATTATGGGGACTACACAACAACAAAATTTTATTCTCAGGTCGCTCAAGTAACTGGGACAAATTTTCAAAATCCAATTGGTAGGTGCCATTTTGATAGATCAATTCATTCATTACTAGCTTACGATCATTTCCAGCAATCAGTTTATAAAAGGCATCATAAGCCGGTGTCTGTATAATGACGCCTTCGCCAGATTCACTTAATAAGCAAATCAATTGTTTGATACTATAGATAACGGAAGGACTATACACCAACCAGTCTTCGTCGATCTGGTGTCCAAAATGCTCTTTGTACCAATGAGCAACTGCTGCTTTGAAATCTGAGTGATTCCAACGAGTATAACCAAAAATTGGATGTTGTAACCTTTCTAGGAGCGCAACTTCAACGCCTGTTGGTACTTTAAAATCGGTATCAGAAATCGTAAACGGCAAGAGATCATTTTTACCGAAGCGATCTTCAATATAATCCCACTGCGTACAATACGTCCCTTTCCGATCGATCTGTTCATTGAATGACATCTTCTACACTCTCCTGACCTTAGAACGACAAGATATCATCCAATTGATTTCTTACGGTCGTCACTTTTGTTCCTATAATGACTTGCACATTCGTATCATCCAAGTGGACCACACCTAATGCGCCTAATTTTTTCAGTCGGTCATCGTCAACGATCGATCCGTCATTCACCACTAACCGTAGACGCGTAATACAATTATCTAAAGAAGTAATATTCTCAGCACCGCCTAAAGCAGCCAAGATCCCATGTGCATCAACTATGCTTTTTCCTTTGTAGGAGACTTCTTCTTCCGTATATTCTGTCTCAGCAGTCGCTTCTTCACGTCCTGGTGTTTTCAAGTTTTTGCGTAAAATCACTGTTTTGAACGTAAAATAATAAATCCCAAACCAACAAGCCCCCACAAGTAAAACCAGCCACCATTTGGTGTAAGAGCCTTGCATAACTCCGAAAATAATAAAGTCTAAGATGCCACCATCGGTATTACCAATCGTTACCCCTAATAGACTCATGACCATAAACCCGGCACCAGTCATCAATACGTGGAAGCCCCATAGAAGCGGACTGATAAATAGAAATAAGAATTCGATCGGTTCGGTGATCCCTGTTACAAAGGTAGCGATCACACCTGAAATCAGCAAGCCTTTGATTTTCGAACGATTCTCTGGCCTTGCCGTTTGATACATCGCAAGAGCCGCGGCGGGAAGCCCAAACATAAATGTTGGCATTTTCCCTTGTGAAAGAAAAGCAGTGGCACTAGGCGAGATCGTCAGTCCTTGTTGCAATTCATTATAAAAAATATTTAGTGCGCCAAAGACTTCTTGTCCGTTAATGACCTGACTTCCGCCAGCTTCTGTAAATCGGATCATCGATACTAAAATATGATGTAAACCAAATGGCAACAATAGCCGTTCTCCTGAACCGAATAAGAATGGTCCAAAAGCCCCAGAACGTTGGATCAAATTTCCGATCCCAGTGATCAACATGGCAAAAATTGGCCAAACCATTGGAATCAACACACCAACGATTGCTAAAGTTACTGAGGTAATGATAGGCACGAAACGTGTTCCTGAGAAAAAGGCAAAACTATCTGGTAATTGAAATTGGTAGAATCGCGTATGCAGCTGATAAACGATCAGCCCGACAATGATCCCACCCAATACACCCATGGATAAAGTTTGGATGCCAAAAACCATTTCTTGACCTGCTTCACGTAATTGTTCACTCGCTGCCAATTGATTCGTTTCTTGCAAATAAAAATTGATCGATAATTGCATCACTACATACCCGACAAAACCTGAAAAAGCAGCCACACCTTTTTCTTTACGTGCTAAGCCTAATGGTATCGCCATCGCAAACATCACAGGTAAATAGCTAAACGCAAACCCGCCGATCGTGGACATAAACCGAAAGATCACCTGTAACCAACCAGCACCTAAAAATGGAAAAGCAGTGATTGCTGATTCAGCGGAAAAAGCACTCCCGATTCCGAGGAACAATCCCATGAAGGCTAACAGTGCGACGGGCAACATAAACGTTTTTCCTAACCCTTGAAAAATCTCCATCCAACTTGCTTTCTTTCCTTTTTGCATTCCTTTGACCCCCTTACTCTATTTCTTACCCTTAAAATGTAAGCGATGACAAAAGCGGTTGCAATAGTTCCTGTACATGTAGAATAAGCATTCATAAATTAGAATCTTCATTCTGCGAGGCCACTTGTTTCGCATAGTGGATCATCAAAATATCTAATAAAATGTCCAATGAAACTCTTGGACTTAAATCAATATTTTGATGATAGATCGTCAACATTTCCGCAATAAACGCGACCGTCGATAATTCTTCTAATGAACTTGTGGGTTGACCAATAAAGGAAAGTAACGGAACCTTTCGCTCCTTTAATCGTTTGGCATAATCGAGCATTCCTAATGTTTCACCACTATGACTAATAAAAATCGCAAGATCTTCTTTTCCTAGCTGTTTACTCACTGCCCGCAACTCGTCCCAATCGGTTGAATGCCCCACATTTTTACCAAGAAAATGCAATTTTCGATTAAGCGAAACAGCGACAGGTATGCTTTGTCCTAAGGCAAACAGTTCAATGCGTTGTGCTTGTCTAATCATGTTGCTTGCCTGATCGATTTGTTTTGGCTCGATTTTATCTAAAGTCTCCGTAAACTGGCGAAGAATCTCATTGATCAACGGCTTGAATTCATTTGATGAATCAGTTGGATCACTCGTTTCTTCTAAAGATCGATAACTTTTTAGTGCGAATTTAAATTCTTGAAAGCCTTTGAAGCCAAGTTTTTTTGCCATCCGCGTAATAGTCGATTGACTCGTAAATGTCTCGGTCGCTAATTCTTCGGCTGTCATTGAGGAAACTTTTTTTGATTGATGTAAACAATAATCTAAGATATTTTTTTCCACTTGATTCAATTCAGAAAATTTATATTGGATCCTCTTATAAAATTGGTTCATCGTTTTCTCCCATTCCGGCAGTCTCTCGCCTATTCACTATAGGTTCTGTTTTCTTATTATTGTACCCAAGAAACCAATAAAAAACGAGTGTTCAAAATAAACGTTCTAGAAATAAAAAATCCACGAAATCTAAAAAAGATTTTCGTGGATTCTTGTCTATTATTTTAATGATTTTGCTGCTGCTTCATCTAAAATCACTGTGATATTTGGATGAGTCATCAAAATGGATGCAGGAATTTCCTCTGTTACTGGTCCTTCAATGACTTGTTTAATAATCTCTGCTTTATGTTCCCCATTAACGATCAATACTAACTGTTTCGCTGCCATGACCGTCTTTGGTCCAAATGTCACGAAGTAATCCCCAGGTTCTTCTCCCAGATGTTCTTGCAACGATTCGTACATCTGATCTCCAGGAATGACTGGAATACTGTATGTTTCCTTGCTAAAATCCGTGTATCCTGGCATATTCCCGCAAAAATGACCATCCTCACCAAGCCCCATCAAAACTAAATCCAAGCCACCTACTTGAGCAATTTTTTTGTCAATCTCCTGATAATTCTCAATAGTCAATTCGTGAATATTCTCAGCAGCAACTCCGATCGGATCATAAAGAGCTTTTTTTAGTCCTGACATAGTCAATCCATACTGCTTATCCTTCAGCGCCACTTCATCAAAATTATAATAATGGATCATAGATGTATCCATCTGTAATTTACTAAGCTTATCAACCAAAATCTCATAAGCCATCTTAGGCGAATTTCCTGTTGTCAAAGACAAGTTCACTCTTCTATGCTTCAACATCTTCTCTAAGACGATCCCTGCTGTTACTTCACTAAGTGTTTCATAATCTTTTGCAATCACTAAATCCATTGCTGTCACACTTCCTTTCAATCAATCATTTAGTTAAAGTTTAACAGTCTGAGGGCGTTTTTGGTAGCGTTTTCTGTTAAATAGAATTTTTAAAGAATAAAAAACAATTATTTGTTGTTATAACATCTGTATCATCTTGCTCCAATGCATTTGTAATAGATTGTTTTCTTTCAAAAATTTATTTAAAACTACTTTTCAAAACAAAAATATACATAACATTTTAATTGAAATATCTCAAAAAAATAACAACCATTTCTTATCTATTTTTTTTACATAACTGATGGATTTTGCTACGATTATAGGGAATAGTAAGGTAAAAAACTAATCATCAATCAATAAAATAATATAACTGTCAAAATTTACGGCGTAAAAAGAAAACGATTCTAAGTAATCTGAAATAGTTTTTTTATCAAATAAAGAGAATCGTTTAGAAAATTTGCTAGGATTTACAACACGTTTATGCTAATTAAAATACATCATTAAGAAGTGAGGGTAATATGTATGTTTAATCAAAAATTTGGTTTTATACCTAAAAAAACAGTTAAGTTTGACGGATCAGTAGTGAGCATAGGAAACTTTGATATTACTAAAGAAGACATAGTTTGTGTATATTTCCGTCCTTTTAATTTTTCAAAAAATGAATGGGGAACAGTCTATTTTTCGCTAAATGGCGAAGATTACGACTCAGCAAAATTAACTACAAAAAATGTTTTCAAATTTACAAAAAAACAAACAGATTCGGTTTGGGATTTTCTTAATCTCTTAGATATTGAAGTTGTTCAAAAGCCTAATGATCTCGGCGCTGTTCCCTCGACAATAAGCACTAGATCAAATCAGGTTGTTACATGTCCAAACTGCCAATCAATGAACCTAAATTTTATGCAAAATAATCGAAAAAATTTTTCTGTAGGTAAGGCAATCGGCGGGGCTGTTTTAACGGGTGGCATTGGGACTCTAGCTGGATTTGCTGGGAAGAAAGGAAATAATCAATGGCATTGTACTGATTGTGGAAATATATTTGAAACTAGCAATAAAAAATAATTTTCGACCCTCCGTTCAAATATAAATAAACAATAGACTTATTTTGTCACACCTATTGTACTAAATAGAATCGATTCAATCATGAATATTGAAGAAAAAGCAGCTAAACAATTCAACTCAAAAGCACCAATAAAATTGCAGAAACTACAGTAAAAAGAAAAAACATTCATTGAATCTAATGAATGAACTTTTCGTTTTCAAAAATCTCTGCCCACAAACCTAAAAAAAGTAAAAAATACTGTCAATATCTCGAAATAATCTTTGATAGGACGGTGTTTATTTAGTATACCAACTGTAGAGATCGAACCTACAACCTACGCATTACGATTAACTAACCTCTATATTTATAAATCTTAACTTTGATAAAACAACTACTTTATCACATATATTTTTTTATATTTACTTTTCATCAAATAATTTAGACATTTTTAGGCCTATAAAAATAGCAAGTAGCTTGAACGCCGGTCTATTTGCTTTGGAGGATAATTCTTTTATATCATCAGTTGTAAAAGGAATTGATGCTACACTTCCTAAGGATAATGAAATGAATCATCAATAACAATAGAAGACTAGTGATTATCTCCCTCTTCATAACTAATTTGAGTCTGTAGAAATAGTTTAGGCAAAAATTAAGTTCAGGATATGTAATTAGGACAAATACTATTACTAGTATGGACATCATTTTAGCAGTTATATTACCGAGTAAGAATCAAATGAAGAGCGTTGGCAAGGATTTTTTATTTTGTATTATATGATATCATGGGATACTTGTGAGAAATTCATGAAGAGCCTGATAGCTTTTTCAGAAGCATTTATAGTAACATTAGAGATTGAAGATTTATATAACTTGATAAAAGACCTAGATTCTGCCGAAGATTGATAAAGGCAGAACCTAGGTCTTTTTCAGTCTAAAATAGTTTTTAAATTTCCCCTCCGAAAACCGGGAAAAAACTAGAGTCACCATAATCTTGAATCTGCTCGATATGTTTTAATTTTTCCATATCTTCTTCGCTTATCACAAAATCAATCTCCGCATTCATCTTCATATGTGCAAGATTAGCCGTTTTTGGTAAAACAACAGTTCCAAGTTGAAGATCATAGCGAATACACAATTGTGGAACTGAGACGTGGTATTTTTCTGCTATTTTCTGAATCGCTGGATTTTTCAATGCTTCTCCATGAGCAATTGGAGAATAGGCTTCCACTAAAATATCATTGTGTTGGCAAAATTCAATTAATGAGGACGGTGTATTGCTGATATGAACTAAAATTTGATTGACCATAGGTTTGATTCTGCTATTATCTAAAATATTTTGCAAGTCATCTTCTAAAAAATTAGATACGCCGATTGCTCTAACTTTCCCCTCATCGTAAGCATCTTCTAACGCTCGCCACACTTCAATATTTTCTTTGAAATAGCGATTTGCTCCACGAAATTCTTTCCACGGTTGTGGGCTATGAATGATCATTAAATCAAGATAATCCAACCCCATTTTTTCAAGAGTTTCATCAATTGATTTTGCTGCACTATCATAGCTTTTTTCTTCCGCAGCTATTTTGGACGTCACAAAGATTTCTTCACGAGCTATATTGCTTTCACGGATTCCTTTACCGACACCCACTTCATTTCCATAAGCTTGCGCAGTATCAATCAAACGATAACCAACTTTCATGGCATCTTTTACTGCTTTATCAGCTTCTTGATCTTCAATAAACCAAGTACCCAATCCCAATTTAGGGATTTTATTCCCATTGAAAAGTGTATAGTACTCTTGTAACATTTCGTATCACTCCTTATAAATTATTATAGACCTCATCTGTTACTTCTTCTAACCATTCAGAGCTACCAGCTGTGATCGCAATATGTGTAAACCAACTATCTTTAGTAGCCCCATGCCAATGTTTAACTCCGTCTTTTATAACGATTACGTCACCTGATTTCAAATGTTGTGCTTCTTTACCAAACTCTTGGTACCAACCTTCGCCACCGGTGACCAACAATAATTGATAACCATCATGATGAATATGCCAATTATTACGACAACCTGGTTCAAATGTCACATTGCCGACATTCACTGAGATTTCTGAATCAGCCACTAACATTTCCAAATAACTTTGGCCTATAAAATATTGCGCATATTCATCGTTTTTTTTACCGATTGGAAAAATACTGTCATTTTTTATTTCTTCATTTTTGATCATTCTTGTCTCCTCTTCTCTAATCGTTATAAATTTCTTTTGCTAAATTAAACGCTGACCATGCTTTGGGCCATCCAACATAAAAAGACAAATGTGTAATCATCTCGGAAATTTCTTCTTTTGTAATACCATTGTCTCTTCCTATTTTCATATGAGCTGGTAGTTGCTCAAAATTACCACCAGCTATTAACGCTGAGATAGTGATCAAGCTACGTTGATGGGGTGCCATTTCTTTTTCCCGAGCCCATATTTCACCAAATAATACTTCATCATTTAACTCTGCAAATTTGGGTGCAAATTCACCTAAAATATCATGTCCAGCTGTTTGTTTTTGCATGCTTTAAATCCTCCTGTCTATTATTTGATTCATAAAATTGAATGAGCCAATTTTCAATCGCTTTATCTGACCGAAGTACTCGTGAGCCTCTGATCGGCAATCCAGTTTTAATCGTACTGGCGGGAGCAAGTATTTTTAAATCAAGTAAACTTCGCCCAAAGCCACTTCCTTCATGGGTACAAAAAGGATAGATCAACTTATTAGCCAAATCTGTTTCTTGTAAAAAAGACACAATAGGCTTCGGCAATGTTCCTAACCAATTTGGGTATCCTAAAAAATCGGTATATTTTTGTGGATAGGCTGTAACGGGGACAATTTCTACACACGGACATTCCAGCTGACGGCTGATTTTATAAGCGACTGTTTCGGTATTTCCTACTTGAATAGATTGAATCTTCCCATTGATTAAATGCTCTCCTCTATGAGAAAAATAAACAACAATTGGCAACTTATCACTCCCTAAAAAGGCTGTAACATATCTCTTATACAAGTTATGTTACAGCCTATTTATCCATATATCCAATACCTATTATAAAATCAGCTATGCCTTAAAAGCATGGTTAAAGGTGTCGATAAATTGTTTGACTAAAGGTGAAATCACACGATTCTTCCTCCATACCAACACACAATTTGTTTTAATTTCCGGTTCCAATAAAATAAATCGAGTACTTTCTGTCATACGATCAAGGACTGCCCCTTCAATTGTAAGTGCAGCTCCCACCTGGTTTTCAACCAGAGAAAATGTATTAAAAATAAGATTAAAGGTGCCCGCAATTGTTAATTCTTCAAGTGGTTCACACATCCATTCGGCTAGCATCTTCTGAACCTCTGCTCGTTGAGAAATCAATAATGGTACTCCAGAAAGATCATCTGGGGTTATCTTGTCTTTTTGTGCGATAAATAAATTTTTTGACACAAGTAAGCCCCAACGTTCGGCACGTGGTAGTTGCAAAGAGAAGTACTTTGCAGTATTTATTGGTTCTAATAAAATTGCAAGATCTAATAATCCTTTATCTAGCTTTTCGCTAATATCGTCACTTGTTCCACTGTATAAATGAAAAGACACTTGAGGATAATCACTGATAAATTCTTCCAGCATCATAGCCAAAGTGTCAGAGTTATCAGCTTCTACGCAACCAATCAGTAATTTACCACTCAATAATTCATTTTTGTGGTTTCTAAATTCTTCTTCTGTTTGTGCTGTCAATGAGAGTATCTCTTCTGCTCGGTTTTTCAGAAGGAAACCGGCTTCCGTCAAAATCATTTTTCTACCACTGCGAGTAAATAGAGTGACTTCTAACTCTTCTTCCAATTCCTTCAATTGTCTACTTAATGTCGGCTGAGTAATGTTTAAGTCTTTTGCCGCTTGAGATATGGTTCCTTCATTGGCAATTGCCAAAAAGTATTTCAGTAATCTAAGTTCCAATACATTTCTTCCTTTACATATACTTTTCTCTGATTTCTTTCTTTTTCAGAGCATCACTAACTAGTTAGCGAATTTATGATTTGTTTCATATCACGTACAAAAACAAGATACTCTTTTTTTATTTTTTAATGCTATATTTAACGTATGACAATATTTAATATCGACACTGTAATTGTATCCTAAAAATAGAATACCAATACATAATAATTTTTTTATTAGTTCTTATACAAGTTATGAATAATTCTTTCCTATAATGTATATCACTTTTCTTTTGATACCCATAAAACAATTCGTCTATTTTGATGTAGCCTAAATAGACACTAGCAGATCATTGAAAAATCTAGATGTGATTTTTTTGAAGAAAAAATTGGACAGAAACCATTATTACCTACGTAACAATTTTACTTATTAAAAATACCTGTCAAGACAATTCTTGCCAGGTATTTTTAATACTAACAACTGCTTTTAATATACTCAGTAAACTGAAGGTTAGTATATCCACAGTAAAATCATTATATTTAAAAAATAATAGTTCTTAAATTTGGTGTGATAGAGAAATCATCTCAATTAACCCTTGAGCAGCTTCACTACCTTTATTTCCTGCCTTCGTGCCTGCTCTTTCAATTGCTTGCTCAATAGTTTCTGTGGTTAATACACCGAACATCACTGGAATATTGGACTCTAAGTTAATATGTGCGACCCCTTTGGCTACCTCATTGGAAACTAATTCGTAATGAGTAGTTGCACCTCTGATAACTGTCCCCAACGTGATCAATCCATCATAACTCTCCTTTTTGCTGAGTTTTTTAGTAATAAAGGGGATTTCAAAAGCTCCCGGTACCCAATAAATATCGATTTGCTCTTCTTTCACACCATGTCTTTTTAAATTGTCCAATGCGCCTTGTAACAATTTTTGATTGATAAATTCATTAAATCGCGCGACTACTATTCCTATTCGAAGATCCTTTGTCGAATAATTTCCCTCATAAATCGTCATGTCTTTACTCCTTTTTTATACTGATAAGTAATGATTGAACTTATCTTTTTTTGTTTTTAAATAGGCTTGGTTTTCCTTTTGCGGAGTGGTTTCAATTGGCACTCTTTCTACAATCGTAATTCCACTTTGTTGTAATTCTGTTACTTTATCGGGATTGTTTGTTAGTAACCGAACAGAAGTTGCACCAATTGTTTTTAATATATCTGCTGCAAAATGATAATCCCGTTCATCTGGAGCAAAGCCCAATTCAATATTTGCTTCATACGTATCAAATCCTTGTTCCTGCAATTGATAAGCTTTTAACTTATTTTTCAACCCAATTCCACGACCTTCTTGACGAAGATAAAGAATAGCTCCAGTCCCCTCTTTTGCAATCATTCTCATTGCTTCATGCAACTGTTCACCACAATCGCAACGATGAGAACCAAAGACATCACCGGTTAAACATTCTGAATGAACACGGACCAATGTAGGCGACTGATTATTTTGAATATCTCCTTTTGTTAGCAATAAATGCTCCAGTTTGTCTCCATCTTCATAAATAGTCAATTTGAAATCACCATAATCTGTCGGTAAATTTACTGTTATATGACTACTTTCTTCTAAAAAATTGACCAACTCATCAATAGTGATCAAGGGTAATTGCCATTCTTCAGATAAACGTGTCAGATCTTTCATCCTTGCCATGGTCCCGTCTTCTTTCAGGATCTCACAAATATAAGCGGCCTCTAGACTATTCGCTAATTTGGCTAAATCAATTGCAGCCTCGGTGTGTCCTCGACGTACAAGCGTTCCACCCTCTACACTAATCAAAGGAAAAATATGTCCCGGTCTAAGAAAATCATTTGATTTCGAGTGAGGATCAGCCAATGCTTTAATGGAAGTAGCTCGATCAAATGCTGAAATACCAGTCTCCGTATGTTTATGATCCACACTAATCGTAAAAGCTGTACCAAACGCATCAGTATTATGAGTTGTCATTTCTCCTAAAGATAAGTGGTGCGCAATGTTCTTAGATATTGGTGCACAGATTAATCCTCGACCAAATTTGGTCATGAAATTAACCGACTCTGGTGTCACATATTCGGCTAAACCAACCAAATCCCCTTCTGATTCTCTATCTTCATCATCAGCTACAATGATTAGTCCACCCTTTTTCAAAGTATTTATTGCTTCATTAATATTACTCATAGTAAGTCCTTCTCCTTGTACATCTCAAATTTATTACTCTGTGCCTTTACATATTTTCCAACGATATCCGTTTCTATGTTCACAAGATGTCCTACACCTAAATTCCCCAGATTTGTCAAAGATTTGGAATGTGGAATCAGACTAACTGAAAAGCTTGCTGTTGTTGTATTCGTAACTGTTAAACTTACTCCATTAATTGCAATTGATCCTTGTGGAATGATCTCGCCTGCATATTTGGTTGGATACGCGAATGTCAAAACTAATGCGTTTTGATTCTCTACTTTCTTGATCAACCTTGTAACAGTATCAATATGTCCTGCAACAAAATGACCTTCAAAGCGTTGCGTTATGGAAACTGCTCGTTCTAAATTTACCCTATCTCCAACTTTTATGGTGGAGATAGTGGTACGTTTAAAGGTTTCAGGCATTATTTCAGCTTTAAAAACAGTACTTGAGACCTCAATAGCCGTTAAACATACCCCAT
The DNA here is from genome assembly GCF_017316315.1 of Enterococcus sp. DIV1298c. Classification (NCBI taxonomy): domain Bacteria; kingdom Bacillati; phylum Bacillota; class Bacilli; order Lactobacillales; family Enterococcaceae; genus Enterococcus; species Enterococcus sp. DIV1298c. The sequence continues at coordinate 15,182 of NZ_JAFLWG010000017.1, forward strand.
TGACTGCCATACTATCACCAATTTTATAATCACGTAGGACACTGTTGGAAGCTTGAAAAGTGAGTTGGATCATTTGTTGGTTTCGTCTAATTTCTTTGACTATTCCTTGTTCAATGATTAATCCTGTGAACATCGCTTTCGTTTCCCCCTAACTCGAATGTCTTCTCCAAGCTGTTCAACTTCCAAAAATTCCAATTGTTGGTCTTTAGAATCTAAACGTTCACTATGAAAGGACATCGGACTTTTTCCACCAAAAAGTTTGGGTGCAATATAACTGATGACTTCATCCCAGAGATTTTCTGCTAAAAAAGCATCATGGATTTTCGCTCCACCTTCAATATATAACGACTGAACACCTTTCTTTCTCATGATCTCAATAAAGAATGCAAAAGAAAACTTAGGTGTATAAAAAATGGTTACATGGGGAAATCGTTCCTTTAGCCTAGAATTTTCCGTAAATATCCAGACCGGACTTGTTCTCGTTTGAAAAAGATCGAGTTTAGGACTTTTAATGATACGTCCTCTACGATCCAAAACAATGCGTACTGGTGGGAAGATCGTTGCGGCATCAGGTAATAAACGAGGGTTATCAACTAGAACAGTTTCGCTCCCCACCACGATTCCTTGATATTCTCCTCGCTCTTTGCGTACTCTTGAGATTGCCTCTTGACCTGTTATTGAGTATCGAGAATCTTTCTTTATAGAAATTTTCCCATCTAGTGTAACGGCTTGTTTTAATGTGATGTAAGGACGATCCATTTCAAAAAAATGGTTATAAAAAGGATTCAGTGCTCTACATTTCTCTTCTTCTACTCCTACAATTACTTTGATTCCATGCTTTTGTAAAAATTTTCTGCCTTTTCCTGCTACTAAAGGATTTGGATCAAGTTGGCCTATGACTACCGTTGTAATACCAGACTGAACAATGGCTTGCGTACAAGGTGGCTGCTTTCCTTGGTGGTTACAAGGTTCTAAAGTAACATATAAAGTTGAATCAAACAGTTCTTCGGGGGAACTACAATTTTGCATAGCATTTATTTCAGCGTGAGTTTCGCCATAATGTAAATGCGCACCTAGTGAGATTAGCTTTCCTTCTTTGACAATCGCCGCTCCAACTAATGGATTGGTAAAGGTCTTTCCCTTTCCTTTTCTTGCCTCTTCAATTGCAGCTAACATGAAAGACTGGTGCATATCAATTCCCCCTTTCAACAAAAAATGCCCTGTGAAATTAATCACAGGGCATAACTAAATAAACCTAAAGATAATCGATTTTAATACAAATAAAACCGATCTTCAGTCGATTTTTCTTCTCCCATCCAGACTTTAACTGTCGGTGCCAGATTTTCACTGGCTCAACCACAAAAATGTAGTTCACGGACTTCGAGTAAACTCGTCACCGTCGGTCGGGAATTACACCCTGCCCCGAAGAAATATTCAATTCGTTTAGAGTATATTCTTAAAGCTCATATGTGTCAACCTAAAAAAAACATAAAATTTAAATGTAGGTCGGATGTCAACATTTAATTGGTGTGAATTGTGTGAATAGAATACCGTAATATGTCTATAAAATGGGCACTAATAAAACATTAAAAAAATTTTCCGACCTATGATTAAGGTTCGTTTTAAATAATCAAGAAGAACAGGTAAAAATTTTGAGAGTTGTTTCTTTTCCTGTCTCATTAATCAATCAAAATGAACAATTGGAATAAAATTATTGCAAGTAGGCATTTTTAGTCATTCCCTTTTCGACAAAAACAAAAAGCAGTCAAATCAAAGGCGTAAAAACCTTGATATGACTGCTTTTATCGTATGCCAGCTATAGGGATCGAACCTACGACCTACGCGTTACGAGTGCGTTGCTCTACCAACTGAGCTAAGCTGGCGTTTCCAAATGAAATTATAGTCGTTATGTTAGAAAATGTAAAGAGTAATCTGGAAGTTTTTTCTGCTTTCATGATTTTTTTCAACAAATGTGCTATAATTATAAATGAAAGGCAGGTTTTATGAAAATGGCAACTTTTGGAAAATTTGAGACAAAGGTCGAACCGTCAGAATTTGGAGAAAAATTTACCACTGATACACATGTTACCTTTATGCTTCATGGAAAAACGCAAACCGGAACGATTTCCAAGCAATTGAAAAATTCTGCTGTTGTTGCAATTGATGAAACGAACGAGAATGCCGATTTGATGACCCAAAGTAAAGGTGTCATCATTATCAATTACAAAGATATGCATAAGATTTAGTTTTTCAACCATCCAGCAATTGGATGGTTTTTATTATATAAATGACAAAAAAATCTGGGAGGAATCCCAGATTTTTCTTGTCATTGATTTCTCTTATTTAGTGCCAAACAAACGGTCGCCAGCATCGCCTAAACCAGGAACGATGTAACCTTTGTCGTTTAATTTTTCATCTAATGAAGCAGTATAGATATCAATATCTGGATGTGCTTCTTGCAAGGCTTTAACACCTTCTGGAGCTGCAACAAGGCACACAAATTTGATGTTTGAAGCGCCGCGTGCTTTCAAGGCATCGATTGCCATGATCGCTGAGCCACCTGTCGCTAACATTGGGTCAACTACGAATAATTGGCGTGCATCAATATCTTCTGGCAATTTAACAAAATATTCATGAGGTGCCAATGTTTCTTCGTCTCTGTATAATCCGATATGACCGACTTTAGCCGCTGGGATCAATTCTAAGATTCCGTCAACCATTCCAATACCTGCGCGCAAGATTGGGATAATGGCTACTTTTTTACCAGACAATGTTTTTTGTGTTGTTTCTGTGATTGGTGTTTCGATGACGATATCTTCAAGTGGCATATCACGTGATACTTCATATGCCATCAGCATAGCGATTTCATCAACAACCTCACGGAAAACTTTTGTACCACAATTTTTGTCGCGAATAATCGTTAATTTGTGTTGGATCAATGGATGGTCGATTACTTGAAATTTGCCCATTTTTTTGTCTCCTTTTTCTCTCGTTTCTTTTTAATTGTAAAACAAAATCACTGGCTTGACTAGTATTACCCGTCATTTTTCTAAAGAAAATCGAAGAAATAAAAAAACAAAGGCGTGTTCTTTTAAAAATCACCAATAAATAACAGAAACGCCTGAAAATCAGACGTTTTTTGTTATTTTTTTATTTTATTACTGGATAAAGATGACAAAAAAACAACTATTTTTTTAGCCATTCTGTCGAAAGAGTCATCGCTGCTCGTGTCGCATTTGTTTGATCCATCGCATTCACCATGACAAAATCATGGATGATACCTTGGAAACGTGCTTGTGTCACATCAACACCTGCTTCACGAAGTTTTCTAGCATATGCTTCTCCTTCATCTCTTAACACGTCTGCTTCTCCTGTCAAGATCATTGCAGGTGGTAGCCCTGTTAGTTCTTCTTTACTTGCACGTAAAGGAGAGGCTGTGATTTCTGCTCGTTTCTCTTCGTCTGTCGTATATTGATCCCAGAACCATTGCATTCCTTCTTTTGTTAAGAAATAATTTTCTGCAAATTCGTTATAAGAATCGGTATCAAAATTCGCATCAGTTACTGGATAGTATAATAATTGTTTTTTGATTGGTAATCCTTGACGTTGCTTTGCAAGAATCGTCATTACTGTTGCCATATTCCCACCAACGGAATCGCCTGCGACTGTCAGGTTCTCAAGATCCAAGCCTTTCGACTCAGCGAGCTCCGCAAGTTTTTGTAAAATAGCGTAGTTTTGTTCAATGGCAATCGGATATTTTGCTTCTGGTGATCGACTGTACTCAGGAAAAACCACGATCGAGTTCGTTCGAACAGCCAATTCTCGAATCAATTTATCATGTGTCTTGGCACTGCCAAATACCCAACCAGCGCCGTGTATATAAAATATGACAGGTAATTTTTCAACATTTCCTTCAGGACGGATAAAGCGCACATTGATTTGTCCCCATTCATTGGTATCGATTTTCAAATCTTCGATATCCACAGGTAATTTTTCCACAGAGGAGCCTTGAACTTCTTCTAGAAGATCACGTCCTTCTTCTGGAGGTAACTCATAGATTCGCGGGTGCGGTGCATTAGCATCACTAAACTCAATTGCTTCTTTTTCTAATGAAATTCGATCAGTCATACGGATTCCTCCCTAAATTGAATGCAACAAATAAAATTACACCTCATATACTAGAGAGCAACCAAACAAAAGTCAAAAAATCAGATTGAAGAGGTTGTGAAAGAAGCGATCAACACCAAGGCATAAGACAGAAAAAAAGGTGAGCCAATCGAACATCTGCATGTTTGATCGACTCACCTTTTCTGATTTCTAACATCTTTATTGTTTGATACGATTTATTTTTTATATAAAGGGAATTTCTCTGTTAATTCACGTACGCTTGTACGGACTTCTGCTAATTGAGCTTCGTCATCTTTTGCTTGTAGGGCTTTGACGATCAACTCAGCAACTTTTGCTGCATCTTCTTCACGGAAGCCACGAGTAGTGATGGCTGGTGTTCCGATACGGATACCACTTGTTTTGAATGGGCTAAGTGTTTCAAACGGAATCGAGTTTTTATTGACAGTGATATGGACACTATCCAAAATAGCTTCTGCTTCTTTTCCGTTCAATTCTAAGTCACGTACATCGATCAAAATCAAATGGTTATCTGTAGCACCTGAGATCACGCGTGTACCGATCGATTGATTGAATACTTTTGCCATCGCTTTTGCATTAGCAATGATTTGTTCGCTGTATTCTTTAAAATCGGGAGTCAATGCTTCTTTGAATGCGGCTGCTTTTCCGGCAATCACATGTTCCAAAGGTCCACCTTGGATTCCTGGGAAAACGGCACTATTGATTTTTTTCGCTAATTCTTCATCGTTAGTCAAAATCATCCCGCCACGAGGTCCTCGTAATGTTTTATGTGTAGTCGTTGTTGTGATATCTGCGTAAGGGATCGGGCTTGGATGCACGCCAGCTGCCACTAGACCTGCAATATGTGCCATATCGACCATCAATTTTGCTCCGACTTCATCGGCGATTTCTCTGAACTTTTCAAAATCGATCGTTCGGCCATATGCACTTGCTCCTGCTACGATCAGCTTGGGTTGGTGTTTTCTAGCTAAGATACGTACAACGTTGTAGTCAATGACTTCTGTTGTTGGATCTACGCCATAAGCCACGAAGTTATAGGTTTTTCCGCTAAAATTGACAGGAGAACCATGTGTCAAATGTCCACCAGCTGAAAGATCCATTCCGAGGATCGTATCTCCTGGTTCAACTAGAGCAAGGTATGCCGCTGTATTGGCTTGTGAGCCAGAATGTGGTTGGACGTTGACAAATTTCGCATCAAATAATTCTTTTGCGCGATCGATTGCCAGATTCTCAACGATATCCACAAATTCACAGCCACCATAATAGCGACGACCTGGATAACCTTCTGCGTACTTATTCGTCAAAATACTTCCTTGTGCCGCCATCACAGCTTCAGAGACAAAGTTTTCAGAAGCGATCAGTTCCAGATTATATTCTTGTCTTTCCTCTTCTTTTGCGATTGCCGCCCATAGATCAGGGTCAAACGTTTTGTAGTCTACCACAAACAACAACTCCTTTTCATTATGTGTCAACATCTCTAAATTTCAAATGAATGTTCAGTATATTTGACTTTTTTTGATGCTAACCTGTGCTTACTAGTTAAGAATACGAACATTAATTCTCAAATAGCAATTTTAGTTTGTTTCCTAGATTGTATCATAGAATGATTTTGCAGCAATCACTTCTGGATCATTTTTTAAAATAATTTTGTCCTGCGGCTTTTTTCAGCCGATTCATATACGCAATTCCTAGACCTTCTTCAGGTGCGACTTGCACTAAAATCAAATCAAGTGCTAATCGCTCATCGTCCAAGCCACGTAATCCTGCAAATAGTCCTTTTGTGGCAGCTTCTACTGAATCATCGTAATACATGTAAATTGCTGCGACATCTTTACGGACTTTCTCAGCAATCATCGGTCCAGCTAAAACTCCTGTACGTAATCCTTGTTCTTTTGTCCAGGCAATCGCCTCTGACCAATCCTCTTCTTCGACCATCAATACTCGTGTATCTGGTGAGTAATGTTTGTATTTCATTCCAGGAGATTTTGGCGTTTCTGATTCTTTTACTAAATGCCGATCTGTTGCGACTGGACTCTTGACTACTGCTTCTAGCTGTTCTTTCGTGATCGCTCCTGGTCGTAAGATCATTGGTGGTGCAGATGGATCACTTAAATCGATCACTGTCGATTCCACACCGATTCTTGTTGCCCCGTCGTCAATGATTCCTGTGATTTTTCCGTTTAGATCATGAAAGACATGGTCTGCTGTGGTCGGACTTGGTTTCCCTGAAGTATTGGCACTTGGACCTACAAGTGGTACACCTGCTAATTGGATCAATTCTAATGTTTTTTTGTTATCTGGCATACGAAATGCAGCTGTGGATAACCCTCCTGTGACAATCCCCGGTAAACCCCCTTTTTTGATTTGAAAGATCAAAGTCAGTGGTCCTGGCCAGAAGTTTTTCACAATTTGCTCTGTTAGTGGGTGAAAGTTGTCCACAAACTCTTTTACTTGTTCAAACGAAGCCACATGGACGATCAATGGGTTGTCTTGTGGCCGACCTTTCACTGTAAATACTTGCTTGACCGCTTCTGGTAAAAGAGCATTAGCGCCTAGTCCATAGACAGTTTCCGTTGGAAAAGCGACTAGATTTCCTGCTGCTAATTCCTTGGCAGCTTCATTCAGTTGTGTTTCATCATATTTTCTTGTTTCCACAGTCTATCCACATCCTCTTTTTTCAAAATCCTTGTTTTATCCCATTTCTTCTTCTAGTTATACACAAATTGTTGATAACTAGTTTGTCAATAGTGGATAAGTATGTTGATAACTAAAATATTCGTTTTCATCCTTATCAAATCAGTGTTTTTTTATTATAAAAAAACAGAAAAAAATTTTTTCATCCACAAATCAATCAGTGACAAAAATCATGCGATCATTGCCTGACAGATCTTTTTTGATCCGTACTTTTTTTGTAGGAAAGGCTTGTTGCATGATTTCTTTGACTGCTTCTCCTTGTTGGAAACCGATCTCTAAAAATAGTTGTCCATCACTGGCTAAGACTTGTGCAGCTTCCTGTGCGATTTTTTGATAGATCGCTAAACCTTCTTCTTCAGCAAATAATGCCATCTTGGGTTCAAAGGTTCGCACGCTTTCATCCATCACTGCCCATTCCGAGTGACTGATGTATGGGGGATTTGAAATGATGACATCAAAGGTTTGATCCATGACAGGTTCTAACGTATTGCCATGATAAAAATCGATGGTCGTTTGTTCATTTTCTGCATTTTCCTTCGCTACAGCTAGTGCTTCTAAAGATAAGTCAATGGCTGAGACGTGCCAGTTCTTTCTTGCGGCTTTTAAACTGATTGCGATTGCTCCTGTCCCTGTACCGATATCTACTACATTTAATGTTTTTTCACTTGTTTCAGCTAAACAAAGTGCAACTAATTCTTCCGTTTCTGGTCGAGGGATCAAGGTTGCTTCCGTGACTTTCAAGCGGTGATCGAAAAATTCAGCATAACCTAATAAATAGTGAGGCGGATAATGTTGCGCTAGTCGTTTCATATCTGCATCGATCATAGCTTGATCCTCGGTTGTGATTGGTTCATTCATCCGCATGAGCCAATCAAGCTTTGTCCACTGCTTTCTTTCGAGAAAGACAAATTGGATATTATAGCCTTCCACGCCTTGTTCTTCTAAAAAAGAAGAAGCCCGTGTGAGGACTTCTCGATAGGTTTTATCCATTTTGCATCTCTTCCAACTTAGATGTTTGATCATACACGATCAATGCGTCAACGATCTCATCTAGTTTTCCAGCTAAAATCTGATCTAATTTTTGGATCGTCAAACCAATACGATGGTCTGTCACACGATTTTGCGGGAAATTATAGGTACGGATACGCTCTGAACGATCGCCAGTTCCTACCGCAGATTTACGATTCGCATCATATTCGCTTTGCGCTTCTTGTTGGATTTTATCATAGACGCGCGCACGTAAGACTTTCATCGCTTTCTCACGGTTTTTCAATTGTGAACGTTCATCTTGCATCGCTACCACGATCCCTGTTGGCAAGTGTGTCAAACGTACCGCAGATGCTGTTTTGTTGACGTGCTGTCCACCAGCTCCAGAAGCATGGTAAATATCGATACGGATATCTTTGTCCGCCAATTCGATTTCTACTTCTTCTGCTTCAGGCATGACCACGACTGTCGCTGTTGATGTATGGATCCGTCCTTGAGATTCTGTTGAAGGTACGCGTTGGACACGATGTGCGCCACTTTCATATTTTAATTTCGAGTAAACATTCTCACCTGAGATCATCATGATGACTTCTTTGTAGCCACCGATCCCTGTAACACTTGCTTCTAAAACTTCTGTTTTCCAGCCTTGTCCTTCCGCATATCGTTGATACATCGAGAATAGATCGCCAGCAAATAGTGCAGCTTCGTCTCCTCCAGCAGCTCCTCGAATCTCCATGATGATGTTTTTATCATCGTTTGGATCTTTTGGTAATAATAAAATCTTGATTTTTTCTTCTAGCTCTTCTTTTTCTTTTTTCAAATCAGCTAATTCTTCTTTAGCCATTTCTGCCATTTCGTCGTCTAACTTTTCACCAAGTAGTTCTTCCGTATCTTTGATACCTTGAACAACTTCTTTGTAACGACGATAGACTTCAACCGTTTCACGTGTGTTTGCTTCTTCTTTTGACAGCTGCATGAAACGTTTCGTATCTGAAATCACTTCTGGGTCACTCAGTAGTTCCCCAAGCTCTTCGTAACGGTCTTCGATTGATTGTAATTGATCGTACATGCTTAATCTCCTTCTGTGATCATCAATGGATGAAAATAGTGTTTCCGACATACTGGATAGTAGGCTTCATTTCCGCCGATTTGGACTTGGTCGCCTTCGTATACCGGTGTTCCGTCTATATAGTGTAAATTCATCATTGCTTTTTTATGGCAGAACCAGCAGATCGTTTTCATTTCTTCAATTTTGTCTGCATAAAGCAATAAATACTTCGATCCTTCAAATAATTCATTTCTAAAATCATTTTTTAATCCGAATGCCATCACCGGAATATTTAGTTCATCAACGATTCTCGTGAATGCTAAGACATGTCCTTTTGTTAAGAACTGCGCTTCATCGATCAACACACAGTATGGTGGATGTTCCATCTGTTGGATGACTTTAAATACATCGGTCGTTTCAAAAATAGGGATTGCTTCACGTTTCAGGCCGATTCTGCTTGAAACTACGCCAACGCCATCTCTCGTATCGATTCCGCTGGTCATCAAAACAACCGGTTTATTTTGTTCCTCATAATTATGTGCAACTTTTAAAATCTCGATTGTCTTGCCGCTGTTCATTGCGCCATACTTAAAAAATAGTTGTGCCATGTCCTCATTCACCTTCCAGTTTGTTCCTATGGTATTATACTTGATTTTAAATCATTTTTACAGTGAGAATTTTTGAAAGGGATTTTCTATGGAAGAAATAGCCAAATTTATATTATAGAAAAAGAACTCAGACGCGATTCTTTTGGTATAATCGAATGAAAAATAAAGGAGGACACTTATGTCCGAAATATTCCACCAAATGGCGAACCACTATGATACCCCCGAACGAATCCAATTAGCAGCCACGATTCGTTCAGCGATTGAAAAAGAATTTTCTGAACAGACTCATGACCAGAAATTGATCGATTACGGTGGAGGAACTGGTCTCGTCACGTTACCTCTTGCCTCATGTTTTAAAGAACTGATCATCATTGATTCAGCCGCAGGAATGTTGGCAATGGCTGACAAAAAAATCAAAGAGACAAATCAAGCAAATGTGCGAACGGTCGAAGTGGATGCCACAATGGAGTTACCGGAAGAGAAAGCCGATATCCTTCTACTATCTTTAGTCTTGTTGCATATTCCAGAAACGAATGTCATTTTAAAACAGCTTTTTCACATGCTTCAGCCAAGTGGAAAACTTTATATCGTTGACTTCGATAAGAACGAAAACATCCAACATCCAAAAGTCCATAATGGCTTTGACCATGAGGAGTTGAGCGAACAATTAAAACTCGCTGGATTCAACTCAATTTCTATCCAAACATTCCATCACGGAAAAAAACTGTTTATGAAACAAGATGCTTCTTTGTTTTTAGCAATAGCTAACAAAGAATAGGGATTTTTTATTCAGAGGAAAAATCGAAATATCTAAACAATACTCAAAAAGCCGAAAATAATTTCTTATATTTTCGGCTTTTTGCGTATTTATATATACATTCCTAAGTTGAATGTTGTCATCGCGAGGATCAACTAGTCTGACGATTCTGTTGAAGAATCTGTGGACGCATCGGTTGAATTTCCGCTTGTTGATGGTTCTGTCATTAACCCGCTTAATACATTTTTGAAATCTTCATCCTTGATTTTAACATTTGCTTTTTTCAATTCATTACGCACAACTTCTTGTACGAATGTTGGATCTGCTATTTTTGTCTCTGTTGCTATTTTTTCTAGTTCTTCTTTATATTTCGACATATCATTGCCTTTTTCTTGTTGCTTGACCATTTTCACTAGATAATATTCCGTTGCATTCGTAGAGGAATTGACTGCGGTGATGACATCAGACACTTCCTCATTTTTAAGCTTGAATGCCGCTTGTTTGACTTCCGTCGGCACACTTGTGGACTGCGAATCAAAGGTGATGGTGCCACCATTTTCTTTTGTCGCTTCATCCGTCGATTTTTCTTTCGCTATTTTCGCAAAGTCGCCACCATCATCAAGTGATTTTTTGATTTCCTTGGCGTCATCTTCACTCGTTACTTTGATCAATTGCGCCTCTACTTCTGGGTGGAAGGATTCCCAGGCTGTTTTAAGATCTTCATCAGTCAAATCGACATTTGCTCGTAGACCTGCTTTATAAGCTAATCCTTTTTTTATTTCTTCTTTATAAGTTTCAGTCGTATATCCGGCTAATTTCAATTGAGAATCAAAGGAATCACCGAGTGCTTCTTTACTATCGTTGTATTCTTTTTCCACATCTTCAGCTGAAACTTTGTCGCCATAATTTTCTTCAAAAATTTGGAAAATGATCAAATTTTGGACGGCTGTTTCTGCACCATTTATTTTTTTCAATTGGTCGACCAATTCTTGTTCTGAGATCGTACCCCCTTTATAGGTCACTGCGGCTTGATTTGTCGAATTTGGTGTACATGCAGAAAATAAAACTAATCCTGATGATACGGCTAATACTGAAATAAATTTTTTCATGCGGTCACTCCTATTAACTATTTATAATTACATTGATTCTTTTATTACTTTATATGTAATTTTTGAACAAAATTTGAAGATGAGTCAATCTTATCGAAATTTTAAAATCAGTGTGCATACTAAAAAGAGCGTGGACAAACATCTGAGGGTTATCAATGCCCTAGTCGTTCGTTCCACGCTCTTCTAAATTTTTTTAAATAATGTTGATTCTATTCAATGGCCAATAACGGAAAACGACTTTTCCTTGGATCAAGTCTTCATCGACTAACCCAAACATACGGCTATCTTTTGAAATCAAGCGATTGTCCCCAAGTACCAAGTATTGTCCTTCAGGAACAGTGAATTCGAAATCACTAGTGAATGTTTCAGAATTTTCAGCTTGAGATTGAAAGGCTGAATTATACGAATATTCATCTTGCAGTTTATCTTCTGAAAATTCTTTTTTGTACTCATCTAAATAAGGTTCATCTTGCTTTTCCCCATTGATGTATAGCTGATCATTTTCCATTTTTACCGTATCGCCTGGCATACCAATGATTCGTTTCACGATCATCCGTTCTTCGTCCCCAGGTTCTTTTGTTGTAATGATATCCCAACGATCAAGATCTGAAATTTTTGATGAAATCAAACGTTGTCCGTCATGTAATGTGGGATCCATTGAGTGACCACTGACTGTGACTGGTGTAAAGACATAGACTCTTGCCAAGATGATGGCTGCTAACACAACGATGAGGATGCCCCAATTTTTCAAAAAGTTTTTCACTCTGTACCTCCTATTTAATCAAAGATTCATATGTTATTTTTATTTACTTGTTAACTATTCTCTATTTTACAGTTTTTATCAATTAAAAGAAAGAATAAGTATCAGCTCATGTATCGATAATGAGCCTAGTATTGTGAAAGCAGTGTGCTTTACCCTGTATTCTCCGTACAAGAGCTGAATAAACGTTCATGGGGCGAATCCCAAACTATATCTTAGCTTTTTTTCTTCGTTGGCTTCGACTATAAGTGACTTCACCTTCTTGTTCTTGTGGTTGATTTTTCTTGATGATCAACTTCAAACGATAAGGCTCGTGGTATCTAAGACCATCTTTGACGAAATCACCACCCGCAATGAACAAGCCAACTGGCTCAATATGATCTTCTGGAGAGTCGACCTTGATCGTTCCGACTTTTTCCATGCTGGAATAATTACGACCGATACTTAACTGATAGGTTTTGTCAGAGACTTTTTTCACGTAATAATACGGATAAAGTGTATTTCTATCGATCAAAAATCCGTCCATCCGTCCAAGTTCATTGACACTGATTTCCCCTTTTTCAATCAAATAGTGCATATTCTCTGCTAACTTCAATTGGTAGTCTTCATCAAATAGAACATTTGCTTTTTCCGTGTTGACTTTGTCGATGCTTCCGTTATTCCCACGAACGGTTTCCCCTTCGATATTGAACGCTTCATCGGGTAGATACTTCACGATCACTTGGGTCACATCGGCTTTTGAGTTTTTATCAAAAAAGTAATAAAACACATTTAAAACGGTGAAGTATAAAAGTGCTAAAAAGCCTAATCCATATAAAAAGAATTGCAAATAGTTTTGCTTTTGCCATAACCCGTAAACAATTCGTAAAAGATAGACGGTTGGAATCACACTTAATACAGTATAGCCTCGGTTCAAATATTTAGGACTGATATCTAAATAGCCTAAAAACTTGTGTATCCCATTGATGATATCTAATATAAACGTCATTCTTCGTCACCTGCCTGTTGATTATACATCTGTGTTTCAGCTGAATTTTCTGTAGGTGTATTATTTTCATTCATGTTGCCTTCACTTGGTGTAGAAGAGCTTGGCGTTGTGCTACTTGGTGTTGTTTCACTTGGTGTCGTCTGTGAATCGATATCATTTTCTTCTTGGCTTTGAGGTATCGAGTCGGTTGTATAGCTTGAATCACCCTCGTTGACCGAACTTTCCGGTATTGAGTGTTGATTATATGTTGAATTAGTTGTTTCTTGTTCGACCGTCGTCGGTGTTGTTTCCACCGTATCAGTCGTTTGTCCTACTCCTTCATTTGTGGAAGTCGTGGTAGTCTCTGTCGTCGAACGGCTTGGCGCACGATAGCTAGAACTATTAACGATGCCTGTCGTGGTAGCAACAATCGTCGAAATCGTCAATACAGCGATCGGCTTTAATATAGGTGCTACTTTCCGCATATTCTCTCATCCTTTTTTCTTGTTGCCCTTAAAGTCCTGATTTTCTGGCAAAAGTTTATTTTTTCTCACAGTTCTTCTTTAGTTTTACCATAAATTTCTTATTTTTTTCTTATTTTTTCATGAAACTTTTGTGTAGATTTACTCGCTGAGCTTTTTAAAAGTGATTAGACCACTTTTTATTTGTTGATAACTCTCATTATATCACTGATTGCCTTCGAAGTTTTCTAGCAAAATCCTCTTCATTACAAGCGACTTTTCCAATAACTAACATTCTGGTAAATTTTAGTTTTATTATTTCTTTGTGTATTTATTTTAATGTCGGTATACTGGAAGAAACACTTAACAAGGAGGATCGAATTTGTGCAATTGAATCTTTTTTTTCGAAAATGGCGAAGGCGGAGCGAAAGATACGCTTCTAGTCACTTTTCTTCTATCCAAATCATCGTATTTTATTATATTTTAATGACATTGATTTCTTTGGGCTTGTTTTACGTCCCATTTTTTCGAAACCCAGATAGTCACGTTCCATTTATCGATATGCTTTTTATGGCGATCAGTACGATCAGTGTAACGGGGCTTTCAACATTTGACATCCATGCGATTTTTAACAATAACGGTATTATTTTACTTGAGGTCTTGTTTCAGGTAGGCGGTCTCGGGATCATGATGATCTCAACAGCATTTATTATCTTTTCTAAACGTCGGATCACGTTACGTCAGAGACAATTGATCATGACAGATATGAACCAACCACGCTTGTCTGGTATCGTTCGTTTGATTCGGATCACTTTTGTCATACTGCTTTGGTTCCAGTTACTATTTGGTGCCTTGTTCTCAGTCTATTTTTATCTGCGAGGTTATTTTGATCATTGGCATGAGGCTGTTTTCCATGGATTTTATCAAGCCATTTCTGCAGTCACCAATTCCGGTTTTGACATCACTGGCGATTCGATCAAACCCTTTGAACATGACTACCCTTTTTTATTTATGATCATGTTTCTGATTTTTATTGGTGGGATCGGTTTTCCAGTATTGATGGAATTTAGAGAATGGCTTTTGTATCGAAAAACAAAAGCGAAGATTCCTTTTCGGTTTTCCTTATTTACGAAGCTTGCGGTGTTGGCTTTTGTCATCTTATTCGTAAGTGGGACTGTCTTGATTTATTTACTTGAAAAAAATCATCTGTTCCAAGATTTGCATCCGAGTGTCCAGTGGATCAATTCCATGTTTTATTCCATGACAACTCGAAATGCCGGTTTACAGATCCATGATCTCGGTGACTTCCAAATCACTACATTGATCGTCTTTTCTTTATTGATGTTTATTGGTTGTAGTCCGAGTTCTGTCGGCGGGGGTATCCGAACGACGACGGTAGCGATCATTGGTTTGTATCTTTACTCGTTTTTGAAAAGTGAAGACAATATCAATATTTTTGGTCGCCGAATCGATGAAGATGATGTCCGAAAATCAGTGGTCGTCTTTATGCTTTCCTTAGGGATGTGCTTTTTCTGTATCCTCTTTCTCTCCGCTACGGAGAAGCAACCGCTCATCTCGATTATCGTGGAGGTCACTTCTGCTTTTGGAACAACTGGACTTTCACTAGGTATCACCGGTGATCTATCGCCACTCGGTAAAATCACGATCGGTGCTTTGATGTTCATTGGGCGTATCGGTATGTTGTACACACTAATGTTATTTGTACCAAAAGAAACACGAGATTTAGGTTATGAATATCCGACCGAGAAAATCATTATCGGTTAAGCAAACCTATGATTCGTCCGGAAAAAACGATGGTAAGAAGCAAGGAAGCGATGATTATTCGTTTTCTCGCTTCTTTCTTTTTTGTTTTGCTAACAATATAAAGTTTTGTAAAATAAGACAAAGCAATTTAACCTTTTTTTCAACATATGGTATGATTAGTTGAATTTATTAGTAATTATGACGTTTTGGAGGTTACATAATGGGAATACGCAGTCAGTTTGCGATTGCAGTTGGTAAAACCGCACAATGGGGACTAAAAACATTCTTCAAGGGAGGATCAAGCTTACCCGGTAAACTTGCTTTATCGATCGATCCTCACATTTTAGATACATTAGCAAAAGACTATCAAGTTGTTGTCGTAACCGGAACAAACGGCAAAACGTTGACAACCGCTTTGACGGTCAATATTTTACGACAACAATTTGATGAAGTCTTGACGAATCCTACTGGTGCAAATATGGTCCAAGGAATCGTTTCAACTTTTTTACAAGCAAAAGCTGGAAAAGGGAAAAAGAAATTTGCAGTATTAGAGATCGATGAAGCCAGTCTAAGTAGAGTGACTGAATACATCAAACCTGAGCTATTCTTGTTCACAAACATTTTCCGTGACCAAATGGATCGTTACGGTGAAATCTATACTACTTATAAAATGATCGTTGATGGTGCGGCAAAATCACCAGAGGCGACGATCATCAGTAATGGCGATTCACCGATCTTCAATTCAGTTGAGACAGTCAATCCTAGAAAATATTATGGATTTGATCACGAAGAAGACCGCGAACAGATGGCGCACTACAATACAGATGGCGTGTTATGTCCAAAATGTCATCATATCTTGCATTACAAAATGATCACTTATGCAAACTTAGGTAAATACTACTGTCCAAATTGTGATTTCAAACGTCCAGAACTGGATTATCGTTTGACAGAAATGAAACGCATGGACAATAAATCAGCTGATTTCGTCATCGACGGCAACGAATATGGCATCGAAGTTGGTGGGATGTACAATGTCTATAATGCTTTAGCGGCTACAGCGGTTGCTGAATATTATGGGGTCGTTCCAGAAAAAATCAGACAAGGCTTAGGCTACGATGAAAAAGTATTTGGTCGTCAAGAAGTGATCCAGATCGGCGGCAAATCTTGCACATTAGTCCTTGTCAAAAATCCTGTAGGGATCAACCAAGTCATCGATATGATGGGACATGCGCCTTATCCATTCTCATTAGTCGCCCTACTAAATGCGAACTACGCAGATGGGATCGATGTGAGCTGGATCTGGGACGGTGAATTCGAACGTTTTGCAGAGATGGAGATTCCTGCTGTGATTGCTGGTGGTGATCGCCACACCGATATGGCACTACGTTTGAAAGTAGCTGGTATCGCAGAAGACAGATTGACACAATCAAAAGAATTGACGGAAGTCATTGAAAAAATCAAACAACTACCGACAGACCATGTCTACATCTTAGCGACATATACAGCCGTTTTACAATTACGAAAAGAATTAGCGAGTCAAGGCTTTATCAAAGGAGGCATGAATCGTGGCTAACTATGAATTACGTATTGCCCATCTCTATGGGAATCTGATGAATACTTACGGCGACAACGGGAATCTATTGATGCTCCAATATATCGCCAAAAAAATGGGCGTCACTTCTCACACCGAGATCGTCAGCATCCATGAACCCTTTGAGGCAGACAAATATGATTTAGTGTTCTTTGGGGGTGGTCAAGACTTTGAGCAAATGATCATCTCAAAAGATATTCAAGAAAAGAAAGAATCATTGATCAACTATATTGAAAATGATGGTGTGATCCTTGCCATTTGTGGCGGTTATCAACTTCTTGGCCATTATTATATGGGCGCAAACGGCGAAAAAATCCAAGGAATCAGTGCGTTGGATCATTATACGTTGAGCCAAGAGAATAATCGCTTTATCGGTGACATCGTGATCCACAACGAAGAATTCAACGAAACTTATTATGGATTTGAAAATCATAATGGTCGAACATTTCTTGGTGAAGGCGAACGCCCACTTGGAAAAATCGTCAAAGGTCAAGGCAATAATGGCGAAGATCAATCAGAAGGTGTCATTTACCGCAACGTTTTCGGCTCCTATTTCCATGGTCCGATCTTAGCCCGCAATGAGCATTTAGCAGAACGTCTGGTTCGCTTAGCGTTAGAGAATCGTTATGGAAAAGAACTTGATCTACCAACCGTTGCCGCAGCCCCGATCAAATGATTAGGTGCTGAATGATCAACTGGAAAAAATAAAACAGCTAAAAACCTCCCAAAATATCTCAGATATTTTGGGAGGTTTCTTCACTGTCTACTTTTATCGCCTATCGATCTTCTTGATCATCAAGCGACTTGTTTCGCATAACGCATCACGTTTTGCTTGATGTTACTGATGGTCGTTGGATCATGGATACCTGTGACTTCTTGGATCAACTGCTCCATGTTCTCTTGGACTTTCATCTCTTGTAGCTGACGACTTTGCTCATCTTCTGGATCATAGTAGTTAAAAATGATGCCCATCGTAGCTGTCAAATGCGGACAAGTCAAATTGTATTCTTGTAACTCACGAACGGGACGAGTAAAGCGTTCTTGATACCCTAATTTACGTAAAGGTGTTCGTGCAACACGAGTGATCGCATCTGAGATATATTTATTTTGGAAGCGTTGGATGATCTTCTCAATATATGCTTCGTGTTGTTTGTTATCAAAGCCCCATTTTGCCTCAAGTAGACTTCCTGTTTCTTGAAGTACTGATTTTAGTTGAGCAACAACTAGTGAATCTTGCATTGCCTCGTCGATCGTGGCATATCCTAATAAGGCACCGGTATAAGCCACTGTCGCATGTCCTGTATTTACACTGAATAGTTTACGTTCAATGTAAGGTTCCAAGTCTTTGACGTATAGTACGCCATCTAACGAAATCTCTTTATTTTTTCTTTGAGTGTCATCAATGACCCATTCTTTGAACGGTTCCACTTGCACGAATAAAGGATCTTCATGGTGTTGCATCGGTACGATACGATCCACTGCTGCATTTGGGAAACCAATCCATTTATCCGCAAATCCACTATCAGTTAGGTACTTATATACTTCCGTTTTTAGGTGCTGTGAGCCGCCAATCATGTTTTCACAAGCGATGATGTCTAGGGGTTGCTCATTGCCCACTTGTTCTCTTTGTTCGATACCTTTTGCGATCAACTCTGCAATGAATGGTAAAATATTTGGACCAATTGCTGTAGTGACAAGATCTGCTTGCGCAATTTCTTTGATTACTTGTTCAGGCTCTTTTTGGTTGTTCAATCCTCGAACCTGTTCAACGATGATCTGCTCTTTAGATTCATCGGCTAATTCGATCTTATAACGTCCTTGTTTGTTCAAAGCATCAATGAGTGGTTGATTGACATCAACAAATGTGATCTCAAAGCCATTTTCTGCTAAAATCTCACCTATAAATCCTCTGCCGATATTACCGGCCCCAAAGTGTACTGCTCTCATTCTTCTTCTCTCCTTAGGCAATTGCTAGATTTTGTGTGACTTCTTCTTTACTCAACGCATCTGCCAGTTGGACGACATTATCCATATCGCTACAGTATAGAGCGATTTGTTGGACCAACTGTAAATGCTCTTCTCCTACTCCGGCGATCCCAAACAGAACGGTCGCGATTTTTTCTTCTTGCTCTGTCCCGAAATTGACGCCATCTGGTACTTGGATCACACAAATCCCTGATTTTTTGACAAAGGTTTTAGCTTCATCTGTTCCATGAGGGATCGCAATGAAATTCCCCATATAAACAGACAACATTGCATCACGTTCCACCATCGCGTCAATATAAGGTTCCTCGACACAACCTGCTTCGACTAATTTTCTACCACAGTATCTGATTGCCTCTTCTTTTGTTGCAAAAGACTTATTCAACTCGATCATATCAAATGCTAATTCAGACATTTTACTTCCTCCTCTAAGCTACTTTTTTCAAATAATGAGCAATCGTTTCATATTTTTGCGGGCTGACCATTGTTGCGACAGAAAAATGAAGCGAATGCGGAGCCACTGAACGTGCTTCCTCAGATAACGATTCTTTTGATACGATCAACGTGTTCGGATGTTCCGTCAAATCATCGATATTGATTTTTTTCAAAGGAATCTCTAATTGGTTTTTCTTCAAGATATCTTTTAGTAATGATAGTCCCATTGTGGCAGAACCGGAGCGATCATCATGAACAAGTAAAATCTCTTTGACGTTTTTAAGTTCAGCTAAATCTAGATCTTCCGGTGAAGGCGCGGCTTGTTCCGTGACTTGTTGTTCTTCTTTACTCCCTAAAGCTTGAATGATTTCATCATATTTTGGTGAATTCAAAAAGTTTTCAACTGCAACGAAATGAGCATTTGGCGCTTTTTGTTTTGCCCGTTCCTGTAACTCGACTTGTGTGACGATCAATACGTCTGCTTCATCAGACAGTTGACTGATTGCTTGATTGGTCACTGTTTGAGGTAAGTGATGCTCTTGTACTTTTTTTCTTAATAAGGAAGCGCCCATTGCACTTGATCCCATACCAGCATCACAGGCGAAAATGATTTTTTTGACTGCTGAAAGCGCGGGTTGTCCTTGAGTTGCTGTTCCAGTTCCTTTGGCTTGCTGTTTTGCTTGGCGAGTCGCTTCAACTGATTTTTCAAAGTCTTCACTGGTTTCTTTTGCATCAGCTTTTAGAATGACCGCAGAGATCCCGAAAGAAACAGCTGTTGCAGCGACGATCCCTAGAATAACTGGTAGGTATGCACTTAGCGGTGCCATTGCTAAAATTGCAATGATCGAACCCGGTGAAGCCGGTGCGCGTAATCCAGCATCCATCAATTGGAAAACGAAACTGCCTGTCATCCCACCGAAAATCACTGATAAGAATAATAACGGTTTCATCATCACGTATGGGAAGTAAATCTCATGGATCCCACCTAAGAAGTGGATGATGATTGCGCCAGGTGCAGAAGATTTTGCTGCCCCTTTACCGAACATTGTGAAAGCTAACAATACACCTAGCCCAGGTCCAGGGTTTGATTCCAATAAGAAAAGGATCGATTGTCCTGCGGAAGCTACTTGTTCTGTGCCTAAAGGTGTCAAAATACCGTGATTGATCGCATTATTCAAAAATAGAATTTTAGCTGGCTCGATAAAAATACTTGTCAATGGAATCAAATTTGCATTTAAAATTGCTTCAACGCCTGTTGCCATCGCTTGCGTCAATGTATCGACCACTGGACCAATGGCAGAAAAGCCAAGCAATGCTAGCGCAAAACCGATCAATCCTGCAGAGAAGTTATTGACCAACATTTCAAACCCTGATTTGATATGCTTTTGAAAAATTTGATCGAATTTCTTGATGGCATAGCCACCTAATGGACCCATGATCATCGCACCAAGCATCATCGGGATATCTGTTCCGACAATCACACCCATCGTTGCGATGGCTCCTACGACTGAACCACGATCACCACCGATGACTTTCCCTCCGGTATAGCCGATCAATAGCGGGATCAGATAGGTCAACATCGGGCCTACCATCGAAGCAAATGCTTCATTTGGTAAATAGCCATCTGGAATAAATAATGCCGTAAGGACACCCCAGGCAATCAATGCTCCAATGTTTGGCATCACCATACTGGATAAGGTACTTCCTAACTTTTGTACTTTTGCTTTGAATGAAATTTTATTTTTTGGCATCGTCTTTTCCACTTCAACCGCTCCTTTTTCTCTTTCTTTAACCAAATTGTATCCGCTTACGAACGAGATAAATAGTCGGACTTTGGCACGATCATTTGTGCCAAAATATGGAGGATTGAAAAGGACTGTGGTGATGCAAGATATTTGACATTTCTTAAAGACATAGAAACAATAGCTCTTTTTCTATCTTTGGGTATATTGTAAAAACCTCATCCAACAGGCTGTAGCATTGTTGTGCTGTCGGGCATTCTTCTCATTCTACTGATTCCCCCAAACGAGCCAATCGCTCTTCCCAAAGTTTTACACTGTCAGAACGATCAGAAGAATCCTCATAGAAGCGAATAAAATCTAAGATAATGGCTGCTTGCTCGATATAAGCCGCCATCACCGCTTTCAATTCTTCCGTCTGGATATTTTGAGACAGCTCTTTCGCCTTGTCTATTTCTTTTTCTTTCAACCAATCAAGACTTTCTTGCAAATAAAACTGATCGATTGTCAAAGTAATCTCTGGCTGGTTTATATGGCGATTCAACACAACTGCTTCTTCGATTTGTTCAAGTTCCAAATAGGCAATTGCCAACTTGACTTGGCGTTGTTCTGTTAATTGTTCCACGTGGGTCACAATCACTGTTTCCCAATCTTTCTGATAAAAAGCTAGATCGAACGTCGCATTTCCTGTTGGTCTTTGCTCGTTCAGCTTCTCAACCCAAGAAAATTCCTGTTGTTCCACTAAATGATCGAGCAATTGTTGATACTGATCCGGATATTTTTCAGCAGCTTCGTCATATGCTCCTGCTTCGACTAGTGACTGCCATGAAATGTTCTGAGAGTCCTCAGTTACTTTTGGTTCGTTATTTGCACTTTGTCCGACAAACATGCTGGCACCTCGTATAACAACAAAAACGATTACTCCACTGAGAAGTAATCGCTGGATGATCTTTTTCCAATCAATTCGTGATAACTGATACTTTTTCCACCTATTGCTTGGATCAGTGAAAAGCATCTTCTTTTCTGTTTTATTTGTTTCTTTGACTTTCTCCCAGTCTGAATCTAATACTTCTTCAATCTCCTCAGTTAATGGAAATTGTAGAATCTTCTCCAGCAAAAGTACTCCCTTACGATCATAAATACGTAGGCGACAATGTCCTTGTATGTTTGCCATCAAGACCCGGCGGTTTTCAGTTTCTAAATATTCCAAAGCCTGAAACAAATCTAACTGGGTTTCTTCTACTTGTAAGTGATGAATCTGGTCGATGATTGCAGTTTCTTTCGCCATACGCTGCCCTCCCTTATTCATTTTGTTTCTTCCATCGTACATCGTGTCCATCATCCAACTGTCACGTCATCTTGAAACAAAACCAACTGCTCAAGATCATCTAATAAAAAGCGATGATCGTCAGTCTCATAAAGATACGTTAGTTTTACGCCCACACGATGGCGGATCTCTTTTTTTACAACATCCCCTTCTTCATTCAATAAAGAGGTCGTAAAATCAACCAGACACAGAACTTCGATCACTTCATCATTTGTTTTTTTGAAATAATGCTCGCTCGTCAGCCATCGACTAAATCCAAAACGTTGCGGGATATGCGCTTTTTTAAGCTGTTCTGCTTTTGCCTTTTCCTGCATGTTATTCGATAGAAAATCAACGTATGTGGTGTAATTCTCACCGACTGTTTCAAACGTATAATATGCTTGCAAAAATTCTTTCACTTGTGCTTCTGAAAGTTGGCCGGCTTTCTGTTCAGATTCTTGCCTTTTTTCTTGTGAACGAGAACCGACAGACCAGCCAATGCTAAAAGTAATCCCCCCTATCAGTAAAATAACAAGAACAAGAGAACGAAAACTGGATGTTAGGTTCATTTGATTTCTCCCATCAATCGATAGAAATAAACAGGAGCCAATTGGAAGTCACCCGCATATCCTTCAAATGGTGTGATGACGATATCTCCTTCTTGACCATAGCCGCGAGAAGTAGCAGGAGTACAATGAAGGATCGTTTTGCCTCCTTCATCCAAAAATATGCCTGTATGACCATAACTGCCTAAAGAGTGTCCTTTCTTTCCCCAAACAAACAAATCACCCGCTCTTACATCTTCACGACTGATTGGCATTAGGAGCGTTCCTTCTAAAGAATATAATGTCTCAGTGCTCCCAAGTTGAACAGGCAGACCTACGCCTCTCATCGCCCAGAAAACAAAAGAGGAGCAATCATGATAAGGAAAGGTTCCGCGTTCAAATCCTTGCGAGTATTGAACATTTTTACGATACAATGTTCTTGCTTGCGCCAACACCTGTTGACCAAGCGTGTGATCTGCTTGCCAGAGTAAGCTCATATCTTTACTGCCGCCTAGTTGGACAAATAATTCTTTGATCGTTGGTACCCAATATTGGTTTAAGCCAAGTGGATCATTGCTTGCACCTACAGGACAGTAGACACTTCCAAGTTGCTCTACTGTCAGCAGTCTTTGAACGACGATCAATTGATTCAGCGTTCGGGCAGTGGCCGCGATCCCTTCCTCAAGTGTGTGATAGGAAAGCAACTCATTTTCTCGCATCAAGCCCCCTGGATTGTTCTTTTCACGAATCCCTTCACTCGTCCCCCAAGCAGTTTCGTGGATCATGATCGCAGCTAAAACGATTGGTGAAATCTCATTGTCTTTAGCTGCTTGGATGATCGTCTCTGCCTGATCGCTAAATGCATGACAATGAAGCAAAATCACTTCTCGAAATTTCTGTTCATTGAAGGTAGTCCCTATGCCACTTGAATCGAACAGCCCCTGATCGTTATCGATTACGTTGGGGAAATAAAACGCAGGATTGACTGTGTCACCTTTTTTATGATAAGACAAGTGCAATTCATCTTGTTTCACGCGACCGATCTCTTCACCTTTCGAAACAGTTTGTCCCTCACTTGCTGTAATGACGACATCGTGATAAGTAATTTTCTGGTGATTTGTTGTGATTGTTACATTCTCTTGATCTCTTGTAATATCTCCTCCAATGGCAGCGACTAAGATCTCGTTTGGTTCTGTCTGGATAACTATTCCCTCAAATAGTCGCTTTTCCCGATCCGTTGCGTAATACCCAAAACGTTGTGTTATACGCACTGAATCTTCCTCTTTCAATGGATTACTCAATTCAGTCAAACTGGCATAAAGACCAATTTCCGCTAACAACTGCCGTCTTTCTTGCCACTCTGGCGTCCAAGTGATCACTTGAGACAATGGTCGTGACATTACTTTCACTTGTTCCTCCTTGCTATCTATTTGCCACAACTGTTGATGTAGCTCTTTGATCGTTTCTTTGAGTCCATCTGGTGTGTCCAATCGGTAATCCCCATAAGCCAAATCTAAATATACTAACACCTCATCTATATCAGTTCTTATCACAACTTCATTTGAAGTTACCACTCGATCATTCACTAAAATCGGTTTCTCTGTTGTTTTTAATTCCAATGTCAATTCAGCGTCTAATTCGGTTAAGTATTTCCAGACATGTGTCAATTCAAACTCATTAGTTTTGACGGTGGCAGACGAAACAAACCCGATCATGCTGAAGAAAAGAAAAAATATTAGGCTACTTGCACCAATAAATATATACGGAGTGACTTTATTGATGCGTAGGCTTTTATTTTCCACCAAAGAAAAGTCAGCTTTTTTTTGATGGGAACCACTCATCCCTCTTATAGGATCGCCAATTTTTCTACGCAGAAAATGACTGATATTCCTTCGTTGATTTCTTTCTCTCTTGTCCGCTTCTGTCGTTATCTTAGATTGAGTCATGGCGATACTTCCTGTCGCAATTTATGGCGTTCAACAGGGTCGGTGGTGATCAATTCATAAAGTTTTGTTGTTGCGTCCACAGTATTTGAGAAAGGAACGATCGCATTCCCCGCACGTATCAGTCCGGCTCCTTTAATTGGATTGATCAATTGTTTTTGTTGCTGATAAGAAAGACTGAATAAAGTAGACAGCTCATCTAGGTCACTTTTTGCTTGTTTGAGCATGATGATAAATTCCGTATTACTTAACATCCGGCGGGCTTTATCTGACAATAATAATGTTTCAACATTTTGAGTAATCCCGGTAGCGATCGCTCCCCATTTTCGGATTCGACTCCAGAGTTCAAAAAAATAATTTTCACAGTAAGGATCATTTAGCAGTAGCTGCATTTCATCGATATAGATCCAAGTAGTGATGCCTCGGTCACGATTACGAACAACTCGATTCCATACTTGTTCCAAAACAACCATCATCCCAAATGTTTTCAATTGGCTTCCTAGTTGTTTCGTATTGTAGATCACAAAACGTTTATTCAAAGAAACGTTAGTTGTTTGAGAGAAAATCGACAGTGAACCTTCGATGTACAACTCTAGATCTAACGCTAGTGTTTGCGCTTCTGCTTCTGGTTGTTCTTTTAAAAGTGGAAACCAATCTTCCGCGAGTGTCGGCGCTGTCTTTTCTAAGGTTGGTTGGAAATTGAAATACGTCAAGCGAGTGACTCGATCGATGATTGAACGTTGTGCTGAATTTAACCCAGTGGGGCCACCAATCAATGCTTCACAAGCAGTCAACAAAAAATCAGCTTTCAATTTGATCGGATCAGCCTCTCCCTTTAAGTCTTCTGAACTATCTAATAAGTTGATGAATGTATCTGTATTTGGGGCGATATTGATGATTTGAGCATCAAAATCATTACCGATGACCGTATCTTCGTCTTCCGGATCAATCGAAATGACCTCATCTTCTGGATTTTTAAGTAACGTCGTGATTACTTCATATTTTTTGGCTACACCTTTCCCTGAACCAGAACTACCTAAAATCATGCCACTCGGCGTGTTTAGCAATTTACGATTGATTCTGACACTATTCTTGGTTGTTTGATTTTGCCCATAGTATTTCCCATCGCTATGGTCGAGATCTTGTGCGGAAAAAGGGATAAAGATTGCTGTACTTTCTGTCGTCAGCGTTCGTTGCTGCTCGATCCAATTCTTGCCTAAAGGTAAAACTGAATTGAACCCTTCATCTTGTAGATAGTCCAACGCATTGAAAGTGCAACGATTTTTACGTCCGATATGTTGTACTTGTTCCGCAATATCAGCAAGTTGTTCTTTTGACTGAGCGCGAAAATAAACTAAGAAGGTGACAAAATATAATTTCTGTCCTGTTTTGACTAAGTCATCTAATAAAGCTTCAGCTTCCTTGATACTATTGGTCAATTCATAGGGAATGCTCGAATAAGGATCATACCCTTTTTGTGTTGCTCTTCTTTCCGCAGCCGTTTTATCTCCTTCCATGTACGCTTTTTTTATTTGGATCAGTTGATTCGCTTTTTCGGAATCCACTGGATCAATGTGGATCGATAAACATAGCTCTTCACCAATATCCATCAATTCTAAAATCAGCTTATCAGACAGCTTAGTGGGATACTCTTTCAAATAAAGTACTTGGGCGTAATTTGAACCGAGTTCGAAATAGTCTTTTGCTTTAAAGTTAAAACTTGATGGCGTCACAACTGCTTTTGTGGATAAACGGCTATAAACCAAATCTATATAATTGAATTGGAATAATTCATTGGGCTTGATCAATTCATGGAGAAGCTGCAACCGTTCTTTTCCAGAAAGAGGTTGACTACTCGACTCGATTTCTGACAGGCTATTGCTGAGTTGTTGTTCGATGCGCTCAAGCGAACGTTTGGCTTGAGCATAATCAGTGGCTTGTGTGCTGAATGTTACTATATTCTGTTTACTAAAATTCCTGCCGCCTTCTGTCATTGTTTGCCGAAGCATTTCATTCAATTCCTGTCGATAGATATCCTGTCTTTCCCCTGTTTCTTCATAAAACAATTGCTTTTCCAGGTCCTTTTGTTCGATGCGCTTCTTTCGCAAGGTGATCGTTAGGTGCGTTCGCTCATCACAGCTATCTAGCAAGGCACAATACCTTTGAAAAATAGCTTGTTGTTCTTCTTTCGGTGCAATTTGATAATTGACATCAGAAAACTGGATACTTTTGGAGTAGTAGCCAGAAGGAAGTTCACAAATCCCACTTTCATACATTTTTTCATAACGGATCTTCCCCTGTGCATGTTTGGGAGGTGCTGATTTCCGCTCTTTTTTTCCTCTTTTTTTCTTTTGCTTGTGTAATAATTTGGCTAATGAAGATTTCTTAGTTCCCTTGTTCACTTCGATGTTTCTCTGTTTTACTGTTTTTCCTCGTTGAAATCCCCTCATGTTCTTCCTCCAAACGAGCATTTTGATAAGGATAGTGCTTTGTTGCGATAAAATGACGCCAACGAACAAAGAGATATTTTTCCAAAGGTAACTGATTTTTTTTGATCCAACCAACAGATAGAATCGGACTGGTAAAAAACATCAATATAAAGCCCAGATCATCGATAGAATATCCCCAAACAAAATGATTGAGCAGACCGATCGGCAAAATCACTACTAGTGTTAAAGCGATTACGATGATCTGCCTTAGTGAGAAACCAAAAAAGATTTTTTCTTGGTATTCTTTGATTTCTTTTCTAATTACTACTTCTACTGCCATATTTCCACGCCTTTCTTCACTCATGCTGCAACGATGATCGCTTTAGACCATTTCAATGTATAGAACAAACACATAGATAGTGCCAGGCAATTGCCAACGATTGCGCTGATCACGGCAATCATTCCTTGCTTCTCATCAAATGAAAAAACAGTACTCACTAGAAGCGGATAGATATTCAACACGATAAATAGCAAGACCCCTTGTAAAGATGCCGCGCCAAAAAGCTTTAAAAAATTCTTTCCGACATGTCCGATTTCTGTGTTTACTAAAGCAACGATCGGTAAAGGTGAAATACTCAAATAAAGATACATTTCCAAAAAGCGTAAAAAGATCAGCACTTGCGCAAGGACGCTGACAATGATCGATAGGACTAATGGAACGAGTAAGATCATCAACAACGTCATTTTCTCGAAAAAACCTAACTGAGCAATTTGCTCCATCACACCGACAATATCCATTGTTTGATCCGTAACACCTGGGATTTCCAATTGATTGATGCCTTGGCTAACAAAGATACCCACATCCATAATGGCATTGAGAAAAACCATCAAATGCCGTAAAAGCAATACGGTCAAGCCGATTTTGATAAACAATGGTAAGAATAGATCCAGACCACCAAATTCTGACTGTTTCCCGTATAAGCGATGCGTGAGTTGCTGGAATTCGATCAATAGTAGGAAACCTAACAGTGAATACGCGATAGGTTTGACGACACTTTCCATGATCGTCACGCTGTAACGATAGATTTCCGGCAAATAATGTTCTAGGTTTTGCAACAGACTGTTTTTATGATTCGTCGATAAACTTAATTGTTCTGCCATTGTTTGTAGTAGAAATTCTATCGCACCGTCCATTCACTTCTGTCCTTTCACATCGAAATATTCGTGATCCACGCACCGGCAGCTAAAACCACTGCTCCACCAACGATTTGAAAAATGGCATGTTGCATACCTGGACCATTGTGTTCCTTGATTGCAACGCCTAATTGGATGATGCCCCAGACAGTCAGTAAACTGCCTGCGGTAATGATTCCATTGGAAAATAGTGACATTGCTTGATTGAAATATTCCATTCGTTTCTCCTTATTCGCTTGTTATCTCTGGCATTTCTAGATTCTTTTCTAACACGATGACATGAAAAGACACTCGCGTTTTTGTAAACGAATCTTTGATCGACAAATAAACAGGATAGCTTCCAGGTGTGTCCCAAGCGATTTCTTCTATGACTTCAACATCTGCTATGCTCAAGTACTCTTCACGATCGGTCACGGAGATGCCTGCTAGTAGATCCAGCTTCTCTTCACCTACAACGATTCTCTTATCCTCAATTCCAGAAAATACAGGAGGCTCATTGACTACGTGGACGCTCCCAAAAGTTCGAGTGATTTTTCCATGTGTATCTTGGATCTGAAGAGGAAAACGATAGATACCTAATCGTGAAGTGTCGACTTTCTACCAAAGTGGCACATCGATCATCACTTGTAGTTGATCCACCGAATCTTCACGATCTCCCAGAATCAGTGTTGCCAAATAGCTTTCTTTATTCCATTCACTAAAAACAGGGAGCGTCATATGCGTATTTGTGACTGTGGGCGCTTCGTTCGTCAAATGAATATGGACGGTGCGCTCAATTGCTCGCTTGCCATAACGATCCATCACATTTCCGATTCTTACAGAGTAGTTTCCCGGTACCTGGGGATCAAAATCAGATGCCAAGATATTTTCCGAAGTAAGATTGATCACGCCATCTTCTTGATCACTTGCTGAGAAATAATCCAATAAAGAGAATGACTGATTGACAGGAAAGACGAGCTGATTGGGGCCAACAATCATTGGTGCTTCATTCGTGATCGTCACATTGGTTATCAAACTGGTACTTGCACCAAATTGATCTGTTACAGAATAAATGACTTCATAACTTCCTTCTTTTTCTGTTTGGAGTGTCGTTTCTACTTGGATTTCTGCGGTCAATTCACCATCTTCTTCATCGTAAGCAAAAACCCCTGCCAATAAATCAATACTCGAACCGATCGCTACGTGTTGACTTTTCTTTTCCTGTTGAATGATTGGCGAGTGATTAAAAAGAAAAGTCACAGTCGCAACACTCACGTTTCCTTTTGAATCAATTGCTGAAATCTGCATGGTTTGATAACCCGTTTGGTTCGGATCGATGGGCGTATAATGGATCAGCGGATTGGGATCGCTCCCTTGAATGAAAGTAAAATATGCAAGTGGATCAATCGCTGTTCCTCTAGGTAAAATGTGCAATGGGTCATTGACATGAACGATAGGCCCTTGCCACTGATCTAATGCCTCTGGAGTAACAGGTATATTAGGAGTCATTGTTTGCTCGAATTCTCTTGGCTGATGCGTTTGGTTGCTTCTTACAACTGTGCTTTCGACGATCTGAGGTACTGTTGTTGCTTCAAGATACGCGATTCTTAGCCGCTTTGTTTCATCTCTGATCGTGGCTTCAGAGGGTTGATTCATTGGCCTCCTCAATTGAGCAGCAAACTCAAACAAATGAGCAGTGTGATCCTCTTTTTTTAGGTCACTTGATTCTGATCCTTTCACTCTGATTTCTTGATTCTTTCTGCTTACTGTGGAGTCAGCCGTTTGCGGGACTTCTGTTTCTCTTGGTTTGCAGCCGCTGATCAGCAATACAATTGAACAACTCAATAGGAATAATCCGAACCTCATATGTGTGTTTTTCCTAGCCATTCATTTCACTCCTTTTTTTGTTTATAGAATACAACGCCACCTATTCCTAGAAATAGGGTACCTATCCCTACAAGAAACGAAGAGCTACTGCTGTTTGTTTTCGGTAGTTCTCGAGTGTTTTCCTGCTTTTTAGTCTCTTCTTTTTTCTCTTCTTTTGGTGTTTTGAAGTGAACCGTTTGTTCCTTATTGGTTAAGTCATCTTCTCTGGCAACTTCGTTTTCTTGCTCAGGCTCATAGTATAAAATATGCGTGGCAATCAATTGGTCCTTGTCTTTTAGCGTATTGGCTTTCAGTTCAAAAAACACTTCAAACTGATCTTCTTTACTCTTTGATGTATACGTTGAGATTGCTTCGGCGATGAGTTCTTCTGTGTCCACTTTGCGATACTGCGTCACTACGGTATATACATGACCGATTTCGATGGCTGGTCCTTCGACCCAAACCACATCTTTCAAGCGATTGTCTTTTGTCGGATCAAGTTCCTTGGTTCCATCAATGGAGGTGAACAAACTCGTTAAGGCTAATTTTTCTCGTTCGTTATAAGCTTCTAATACGATCAACTCCCCATCTTTCTCAACAGTCACTGAAAAATCAACCGGTTCTTCTAATGGTAAGTACCCTTCTAAGGGCTTTCCTTCGATCAATTGATACTCTCCATAAGGCAAATCTATTACGTCGATTCGGCCTTCTTCATCCGTTAAATATTCCTCAATGAATTGAAGTGTTTGCTCGCCATTTTCTGCTTTTCCTAACTGATATAAACCAAATGGTACATGCGCCAAAGGAGATTCATTCAACCGATCCCGCTTGATCAACGCAATCGATTGCCTTGCTAAACGATTCGGAACTTCTATACGAATCAACGCGTGATGGTGCTCTGCCGTTACACTGAAAATCAATGGTTCTTCTATTGGCAGATAACCTGCTGGTGCTTTGATCTCATGAAGCTCATAGCGATCGACGCCCCAGGGTAGACTCTCGGTTGTGACTAGTTCTCCTTTTTGATTGGTTTCAAAAATCTCAGTTTTTTCTGTATCATTCGGACGGGTCATGAATACAAATGCTCCTTGACCCTCATTTGCCCAAGTATCAAAAATCTTGAACTGTGCACCTGCATATGGGATTTGTTCACCTGTTTCTTGATCAATCTTGATGAGATGTACGCGTGATTCGATGATTTCATCTTCTAACAAAAAGAAATGGGTATAACCTTCCTCACTGATCGTCACTTCAAAAGGTTCGATGATCAAATAGCCATCTGTTCCTTTTGTTTCGGCAATCGTATACGTATCATAGGGTAAATCTGTAAATTTGAAGTAGCCATTTTTTTCAGTGATTTGGACATATTCTTTTCCTGTCGCATGTGCGGAGGCTGTCAGCTCAATGCCTTCAAGTGGTGGTTTCTGGTTCGTTTGACTAGTTGTCAATGCTTGTAATGCCTCGAAGATAGAAGTAGGAATAAGTGGTTTTGATCCAAATTTATACCCTTCAATATGACCTTTGATGACACGGTCTGTGACTGTTTTTCGATGGATAGCTACTGTTTCATTTTGTCCTGCATAAGTCAAATGGATCGGGTAGATCGTCGGATCTAAGTTATAGCCTTTTGGTGGAATGATTTCTTGTAAATGATAGGTTCCTAGTTTCAATCCTTTGAGCTCAGCTGATGCCTGCCCATCCATCTCTTCCATCGTCAATTCAGCCACGGTTCGACCATCTTCATCCGTTAATTTATAAACTGCTCCAATCAACTGAGCACCTCCTTGAGGCAGATCACCGGTTTCTTCGTCTTCTTTAATAACAATCAAATTGGCGGTCTGTTCCTGATTGTCTAACGTGACACTGGTCAATTCATTCACTTTTACAGTGACTGTCTGGGGGGCTGGATTTAAAACATAGCCGTCTGGCGCTTTGATTTCTTGGATCGTAACGATCGTATCGACCAACAAATCATGCCAAATAGCAATTCCCTCGACATCTGTCGTCAATTCTTTTTGCTGTCCTTCTGAAGTCGTGAAACGAAAAACAGCTCCAGCTAATGGTTGTTTCGTTTGTTGATCGACTTTTCGGATAGCTGCATGGCCATATTTTTGTACGCGAAGCTGAAAGGAAGTTCTTGTGAGCTGTGGCACTCTGCCTACCACCATATTTTGTGTATAAGGGTGTTGGTACACGACGATCGCGCCTTGATAACTACTAGGGATATGATAATCAAATGCGATCTCGCTTGCTTCTGATGCCTCTTTAGTCGCAGTAACGGTTACTTGATTCCCTTGCTTTTCAATGGTGACTCCATTGACTGATTGCACGGGAGATGAAGCATAATTTGAAAATGCTCCAGACGTATCGGTGAATGTTTGGCTTTCGCCGACTTTTATATTCATAATATGTCCATGAAAACTAGGTTGGGTATAGAACCGTTCCACTTGTTCCATCACTGTTCGTTTGAATGTTTGATAATCACTCATGGTCAAAACGCCGGAGATATTGATAGGTGTGATCCCTTGTTGCTCCCAAGCAAGTAGTTGAGTCATCAACTCTTTTTCCATCGTGTAAGTTGTCGCAATGACGCCATAGTACTTGATCAAAGAGATTTTCTTTAATAATTCTGTATTCTGGATACTTGAAGTGTAGCCATTATTTTCACCGATATTGAGAGCCACACCCTGCTCCAAACATAGAGCAATCTCACCATTCACTCGTTTTCCATACCACCCGTATTCTCTGCCACCGTTTGATAGCTGGATATCAATATTAGGGATATGGATCGCTGGATCAACAACGACACTTTCATTGGCAAATGGGTCAAGCAATCTTGGCGAGCGTTTATGAATCGCCTCTTCGATATAATTCGTAGAGCTTATGGTGATCAATTTTCCGTTCGGTCCTTGGATCAGTTGGTGGTCTTTCTTGAAGTTTTCCCAAGTGTCTTCTTGTGCGGTTGGTTGTAAGCTCGTGCGTGTCATATAGTTGGGGAAAGATGCAGTGATTGGTTGATAGGCGGGGACACCAGTCAACGTTTCTGCTGAGACTGGTATGCCTTTTACTTGAGTCATCATAGAAAATAAAATGATGAGTGGTAAAATCAAGAATAGCAAGTTAGAGTATCTCCTCATTTTTTAACTCCTTTCATTTGATAAAGTGGTCGCTTGATCTTGTAAAGTGAGAAAGTTGATTCAATCACCCAGCTGTTGCTTATTGAAATCAAGTAAGAAATCTCACCTCGTTTCGGAGCACCTCCTTCACTATATAATTACGATTTTGGCGAGATTCTCCCAAAAAAATCGAAAAAAAATGACCAATCAAATGATTGGTCGTCGCGTATTTTACGTCAAAATTCCTCAGCTTGTTTTAAAATCTGTTGGATTTCCTCTACTGTTTGTGCATCACTCAATGCCATTACTTGATCGACATCGGAACAAAAGAATGCAAGTTCTTGTAAACTTGTTAATTGTTGGTTTTCTCTCATGATCACAGCAAACAAAATCGTTGCGATCTTTTTTTCACCATTTATCCCGAAATCAACGCCATCAGGCACTTGGAACAAAAAAATACCTTCTTTAACAATCTGTTCATCTTGTACTTTTCCATGAGGGAGTGCCACAAAATTGCCGATATAGACACTTGTTGCTTCTTGACGGGCAATCATCGCATCGATATATTCCTTTTGGATGACTCCTTTTTCCAGTAACTGCTCGCCAATCGTCTGGAGCGCGTCTTCCCAACTACTAAACTGTTGGTTCAGCCAAATGTGTTCCGTTGGAATTTCAAGCATCTCTATCCCCCCTTTATTTTTTAATTTCGTCGATCAAAATTTTAGATAATAACTGATAAATGATTGCTTCATTACCTGAACGAAAAATCTCTGTATTCAAATCGTTCATGATCAATGCACCGCTGATTTTTCCAAGTAATTTCCCTGTGGCTTCGTCAATCGGGGACGGTGCTAACATCACAAGCATTCTTGATAAATCGACTTTTGTTTTATCCATTCCTTCAATTTCTAATACCTGTTTCAATTGAAAGATACAAAATAATGGTGCCGTGATCTCAGAACTAGACGTATGGAACAGTCCCATGTTGGTATGAGGTAATCCAATTGGCGCTTGTTGATATCTTTTTATTAAACGATGAAAAACTTTGTCCTTATCTTGCACCAATCCTGTAGGTAAATAGTCAAAAATACTGTTTAAAGTCGCTTCGACTGTTGCTGGATTGTCTAGCTCTTGAATGAAGAAATGCTGGAGTAATCGATTGATTTTACTCATCATCGATACCGTCTCTTCATACGTATCTTCGATAACCGTAGGCTGATCGCCTAACCGGACGTTTGCCGTTCGGTGTTCGGTCAAACGTGCAAATTCTGCTTTTAATTGCTTGATT
Organism: Enterococcus sp. DIV1298c; assembly: GCF_017316315.1. NCBI lineage: Bacteria > Bacillati > Bacillota > Bacilli > Lactobacillales > Enterococcaceae > Enterococcus > Enterococcus sp. DIV1298c. The sequence goes on from NZ_JAFLWG010000017.1 coordinate 49,897, forward strand.
TCTTCTTCAAGAAGCAATGGTGAAACCAACAGATATTTCCCGTCATAGCCACTTAAAATCGAAGTAGAAATGACCAGGTCATATTCTTCTTCTAAATTGATTTTCTTTAAATCAGCGATTCGATAAAAATGGATGTGTTGAATAAATGGGAAATATCTTTTTAGTTTTAATTCAAGCATGCTTGTCGAAGCTAAGCCACTAGGGGAAAAACCTGCGATTTTGATCGTACTGTCCTTTGGCGTTTTTTCCAATGAGTTGGCAAAGTGAAGAACCATATAAGCAATTTCTTCTTCAGATAGTTTCTTTTCTTGGAAGATCCGTTCGATTCCTTGACGGATTGCTTGTGCAATGTCTTGATACTGGACCATGATTTTTTCTAAGATTGGGTTAGTCAACTGCTCTTCTTGAAGGACTGCTCGAGAAAATACGCCTGATAAATGCGTCAACAACATTTTGTATAGTGTTTCATCTTGATAAAATGGATTATTCGTTGCTTCACTCACGACTTGGATCAATTGCTTCACAAGATAAGCGAGTTGCGTATCAAAGGTTTCTTCAAAGAAATTCTGATCAAACGAATTGGAGAAATCATTTAACATACTAGCAAAAAAGACGATTTCATTTACTGGATAGAGTTGTTGGGTCTCCTTTGCAATTTTGGAAAATAAAGCTTTTGCAATACGTAATAACTCTTTATTTACTAGCCCTGTGTAGGTTTCATTCGTTAATACTTGATTTTGTTTGACACGATCGATCGTGATACTGAGGATCAAAACTAAATGTTCCAATTTACGGTCACTTAGCTCTTTCTTTTGCTGAACCAATTCTTCACGTACTACTTGACGCGCAAGGAGTAAACTCTCTGTCGTGATGAATTGAAAAAAGAAATTGGTTGTCTGCTCAAATTGCAGCAAATGAAACACTTCATACGCATTGATTTCCAACTCTAAGATATTTGCAATCAATAATCTTCGATATTTTTCCGGTCCAGTGATTTCATAGCCACGGTTGCGCGTGATCGTTAATGGAAGTTGTTGCATACTTGTTTCCAGTTGCTTGATATCAGCATAAAAAGTCGTGTTACTAATCAAATACTTTTCTAAAAAATAACCTAAAGATAAAGGTTCCTTGGTGAGTAATATTTCCAATAAAATCGCATGTTGTCTTTCAGTTGTCGATAATTCCAACTCTGTTTCATTTACTAGTTGACGCAGTTGTGCCATTGTTTCTGGTGTTGCTTCAATCGCAAATGAGCCACGCGCTATTTTTTTCAATGAAGCATCTGCTTCGTGTAAAGATTGCTCTAGCTGCTCCAATTCACGATACACGGTACGTTTGCTGACACGTAAAACATTGACCATTTTTTGGATGGAAACGGGCGTCGGACTATTGATGAGTTCTGTCAATAGTTGTTTTTCTCTTGGTGACAAATACATCCTTATCCACTTCCTTTACTAATGATAGATACGATTTAGTACTGACAAAATGATCAATGATCAACAAATGATCCACGAATTGTTCAAGCTGATACGCTTTTGCCAAGCTTTCACTCGCAAGATAGATGGCTTCTTCCTCAGGTACCAAATCTTCAACAGCTGTTTTTTTCACGGTTAGATCGATTTGATATTCTTTTGCTAGATCCATTAAAATCGTCATCCCCATCGTTTGTGAGCCTCGCCGCTTTTCTTGATACAGAAAAACAACTGTGATTCCCTCTTGTTTTTTGATTTCTCGTTTCTCTTTGATCTGTTCTTCAGCGATCGTTTGATGGAGTTGTTGTTTGATCAATGGTAGATACGATTCAACTTCTAAAAAATGCTCAACAGCAATGAGCTGGCTCTCTTTCGCTTTTTCTTTTGCTGTGGGGAGAAGTGCTTTTTGGACGATCACCAATTGTTTTTCATGATTCCTTAAATCGTAAATCGATCGATAATCAATAGGCATGTTTATCCCTTGTGCCATCAGCTTTTTCTTCAAAATAGCTGCGCCCATTGCGCTAGAACCCATCCCAGCATCACAAGCAAAGATGATTTGATTGATTGGCTCTTGATTCATCGGTTGGCTCCTTTCCGGAATGACTGACTCCCCAGGTTTTCTTTTTTTCATGAATAGTAGGGCACATATAAATGTAGCAAGCGCACTAAGAACAATCCCCAAAATGACACCTGCGAATTGTGAAGGTGACGTATTTGCTAAAATAATCACCAATGATCCTGGGGAAACGGGTGCATTCAAACCACTGTCAAATAGTTGGAACACAAACGTTCCTGTTGCCCCACCGACCATGACTGCAAAAAAAAGAGCGGGTTGCATCAAGACAAAAGGAAAATAAATCTCGTGGATTCCTCCAATGGCTTGGATCATCAATGCACCGCCTGCTTTGAGACTTTTTTCTCGATCAGCAGCAAATAAAAATGCACTTAAAATCCCTATTCCAGGACCAGGATTGGCTTCCATCAAAAATAGAATCGAATGTCCTTCCTGTTGCGCCATTTCCATCCCTAAAGGTGTCAAGATCCCATGATTGATGACATTATTCAAAAAGAAGATTTTTAACGGTTCTAGTACTAAACTGACGACAGGCAATAAATGTTGCGCAATAAGCCAATGAACAAAGCGACCAACATAGGATAAGCTTCCTTCCACAAGTGGTTGGATCACTAGTATGCCTAAAAGACAAACAACACCGCCAATTAGTCCAATCATCAAGTTATTCACTAACATCTCATAGCCAGGTTTGACTTTGGGGACCAACCAGCGATCCACCCGATAAAAAATGGCTCCCGTAATCAGACCGATGATCATCGCGCCAAATATTTGTGGCAGATCAGAAACGACGACCATCCCAATAACCGCAACACCGCCTGCTACCGCCGCTTTTTGATCAAAAAGCTTTGCCCCAGAATAACTGATCAAAATGGGCAGTAACAGATAGATCAACCAGTCAGTAACATGAACCAGTGTCTGTTTTAAATCCCCTGATGTGATCGTTGTCAGAATCGATAACAAACCCCAAGCAATAAAAATACTAAGATTTGGCATGATCATTTGTTTAAAATAATGTAATAACTGGCGAAATCCTTTCAATTTCGAGCCATAATGAGCAGGAAGCGCATTCAAATTCTCCCCCACGTTGACCACCTGCCCTTTCTTGTTCAGCAGACTGCGCTTTTGCTTTTTTCAGATAGCTCTATTCTAACAGTTTCTGTTATCTTTTTTCCACAAAAAAAATTGGGCAAGTAACATCTGTTACTGCCCAATCTTTGAAATAGGATCTATTGTGAGGTGGTGATAAGCAGTGATTAGCGAAGATGTATATTTTTGATCACCGTTTATCGAGGTATTTGTCTAAATTGTAATAAAGCTTTTATTCGATTCTAGAAAATAATCACTACTTGATGACACTGATTTTTTCTTAAATAAGAACAGTCATTGTGGCTGCTACTAAAATAAGGACCAAACCAATGATCGTGACGGTCATTTCTTTTTTCGTTTTCTTTTGTCCTAAGAACCAGATACCGGTCAATGTTGCTAGAACGACCGAAGTTTGAGACAAGATAAAGCCAGTAGCTAAACCATTCATATTAGGTTGTGCTGAGATCAAATAAGTCAAAGCGGCAAAAGCGAAAAAGAAGCCAGAAAAAATTTGTTTGTAAGAAACAATTTCAGTGAAAGCTGATTTTTCGTGTCCTTTCATACTTAATACGGCCGTATAGATGACTGCTACCAAAACCATACCGATTGCTTGTGGCAAGAAAGCGTGCATTCCATCGATCGATGTTGCTTGAGGTGCGGCTGAATATGCCCAATAACCAATTTCGCCGACTGCTAATAATAAAACAGCTTTCTTCAATAAACTGCTGTTTTCCTTGGTTTTTTTCTCGGTCCAAACAGTCATCCATGCGCCTAAAATTATCAACACCAATGCTAAGCCACCAAGCACTTTAGCTGTTGTTCCGGGCCAATTTCCTAATGCAAACACGCCCCATAAGGAAGCTCCTAGTAGTTGAAAAGCTGTCGTGATCGGCATCGCGCGAGACGAACCAATCAATGTGAAGGATTGGAAGGTAATGATTTGAGCAGTTGCCCAACCAACACCTGAAAGAATAGAAAACACTAGATCCATTCCAGATGGCAATGCCATCCCATTGATCATGGCAAAAATAAGTGCAAATATCAAAGTTCCTATCGTTGATCCTAGAATTTGGTTTACAGGACGGCCGCCGATTTTCGAAGCAATCGTTGGATAAAGCCCCCACCCTAATAATGGCCCTAAACCGATCAATAATGCTGTTGCATTCATTCGTTACATCTCCTTTTTTAGAATACGACGCCACTTTCTAATAAAATATTCGCATACGGCGTCATTTCACCTGTGCGAATAAACGCGTGACAATTGTTTAACTCTGCTTTCATTTCACTATGTGGGATAAAAGTAATCGGTGTATCCGGCATTTCTTTTTGGATTTCTGAAAGAATAGCAGGATTCTCTTTTTTGATTTCTTCTGCTAAATAAATGCGCTGTACAGCTAATTCTGATAATACATTGCGTAAAACTTCCATAAAGCTAGGAACACCTTGTGTGACTGCCAGATCGATTTTTTCAGTCGTCATCGGTACAGGCATCCCTGCATCCCCAATGCTTAATTTATCAAAATGTCCCATTTGAGCAATCACTCGTGAGATATCTGAATTGATTACTTTTGTTTTCTTCATTGTTGTTTCATCCTTTCGTCAATCAAATTAATTCATGTTTATACGGAATCGAAGGTTGTGCGCCAAAACGTTGAACCGTTAAAGAAGAGGCTTGATTTCCATAGCGGATAGCTTCTTCTAAGTTACTGAAATCTTTCGTTAATACACTACTCATCGCTCCGATAAATGTATCACCGGCAGCCGTTGTATCCACCGCATGGACTTTAAAAGCTGGCACGATCCCACTTGCACCATCAGCAATATCGTAGTAGGCGCCTTTGCTGCCGATCGTAATGATCACGGCTTCAATTCCTAATCCATGAAAGACTTGTGCCGCCTCTTTCAAACTCTTTTCATCGGTAATGGTAATACCTGTTAAGATTTCCGTTTCTGTTTCATTTGGAATGATCATGTCTGTCACTGCTAATAACTCGTCAGGAACGTTTTCTAGAGCAGGTGCGGGATTCAAAATCGTTTTCACTCCATTAGCCCGGGCAATCCGAAATGCTTCGACCGTTGGTTCTATAGCGCTTTCAAACTGTGCAATAATAAAATCGCTTTTTTGGATGATTTCTTTATTTTCTTGAACTTGTGCTACGGTAAACGCGTTGTTTGCACCAGCATGGATCATGATGCTATTTTCGCCTTGATCATCAACAATGATATAGGCTTGACCAGTCGCTTGATTGTCTAATGTCGCTACACCACTTATATCGATTTCTTCTTGTTCAAGCAATTCTGTCATCGTTTTTCCTGCTTCGTCTCTTCCAACGCCACCAATAAAGTAAGTTTTTGCATCAGAACGTCTGGCAGCAACAGCCTGATTCGCTCCTTTACCTCCGCCAGCTGAAAAAGTTTCTTTCGTGTGGATCGTTTCACCCGGTTTTGGCATGTAGGTCACACGAATCGTCCGATCTAAATTGATACTTCCGATAACTGTAACAGTATTCATCGTTTCCCTCTCCTTTTGGAAAAATCTTTAAAACGTTTTATTAAAACGTTTTAACTCTACGACAAGAATATAACATACTTTGTAAGTGATTTCAAGAAGTGATATTTTTCCAATGAAATTTCATTCACTGTCTTTGGTTTATTGATAAAAAAAACGAGGACCCCGAAAATTTGAAAATCGATTTTCGGGGTTCTCGGAGCTGAACACTTCTGTCACAACTTTTTTCCTATTCTTTTTCTCCTGGTTCAGAAGCGATGATCGACAATTCGCCTTGAACTTTCCACTCTGTGATATCGCTTGGTAAAATCGCACTTGTTCCTTTTTCTAACGGATATGTTTGATTGTCTACGACCAATTCGCCTGCCCCATCGATCACTGTCATCAATGTATAAGGCGCTTGTTTTTTGAAGGATGTGATTCCTTTGATGTCCCATTCGTAAACATTGAAAAATTCTGTTTCCAAATAAGTCACGATCGAAGAGTTTCCTTGACGGATCTCTTTGATCTGCAATTCAGGGGCTTGTGCTGGCACGGTTGTCACATCGATTGATTGTTGGATGTGTAATTCTCGTGTGTTCCCTTGGTCATCTTTACGATCATAATCGTATACACGATAAGTCGTATCTGAGCTTTGTTGTGTTTCTAAGATCATGATCCCTTTACCGATGGCATGGATCGTTCCACTTGGAACATAGAAAAAATCACCTTTTTTGACAGGAACTTTTTTCAACAGATCATCCCAGCGACCGTCTTTGATCATTTCAGCTAGCTCTTCTCGAGTTTTTGCATGGTGACCATAAATGATTTCTGCTCCTGGTTCCGCATCAATGATGTACCAGCATTCTGTTTTTCCTAACTCGCCTTCATGCTTCATACCATAAGCGTCATCAGGATGTACTTGGACAGATAGATCATCTTCTGCATCTAGGATCTTGATCAATAAAGGAAAAACAGGTTCCGTTGGTTGACCGAACAATTCTTTATGTTCTTTCCATAGATCATCTAATTTCCAACCTTTGAATGGGCCATTTTCAACGACACTGACGCCATGAGGATGTGCGCTGATCGCCCAATCCTCTCCAATTTTATCGTTTGGGATATCAAAGCCAAAAACACTACGTAATCGACTGCCTCCCCAGATTTTTTCTTGAAAAACAGGTTTTAAAAATAATGGTTCTTGCATACGTCAAACTCCTCTCGATTTTCAATGCTATTATAGCATTATTTTCAGTGTAACGCTTTCTCTTCTAAATAAATTTCAATGATTTCATCGCGACATTGAAGATATGCTTCACGATGATCGTTTGGATGCAAGCGATTCGATAAAAAGATGAACGCTTCTTGGTCGATCGGATCGATCAGGAAAAAGGTTCCTGTATACCCTGTATGGAACAATAGTGGATGTCCATCTTTTTTATCTTGTTTTAGATCCCATCCTAGTGAACGACCACCTTTTCCAGTCGGGGTATGATCCGCTAATAACGAACGGATCGTTGTTTCCTCTAAAAAATGGCCTGCATCAAGTTTGCCATAACGGAGATACATTTGGACGAATTTCTGACAATCCGCCAGATCAATAAATAGACCTGCATTTCCCGCATGTTCTGCCAATACTCGCGCTTTTGGATCATGTGTCAAGCCATGGATCACCTCACCAGAAGGGAGTTGTTCAGTCGGAACGATCTTTTCTGAAGGACGGGGTAAGAACAAGCTGTTCATCATGCCTAATGGTGCCAATACTTGTTCTTCAAAAAGCACGACTGCATCTTCTTGAAAAATCTCCTCTAACATCAAGCCTAATAAAATCGTGCCTGCATCCGTATAACGGACGTCTATCCCTAATTGATCGCCAGGTTGAAGTTTTAAGTAAGCTGCAATCAACTCGGATTGTGAAAGACGATCTCGATCCGGAATAAATGTTTGGATGTCTGAGGTATGCGTCAACAAATGACGAATCGTGATCGTTTGATTCTCAAAAGTTGGCAAATACGTATGCAACGGTTCATCTAATTCGATTTTTCCATCTTCGAGCAATCGCAAGACAAGACTTGTCGTTGCTATCACTTTTGTCAGTGAAGCCGCATCAAAGAGTAAGTCTTCTGTCATCGGTTTAGTTGTCGGAATGATTCGTGCATCACCTGCGATCACCTTTTCAACCTCTTCTCCTTTGATAAAAGCGGCAACGATTCCTGGGTAATATCCCTCATTCATTTTTTTTAGTATCGCTTCTTTTGTTTTAGGGTACATAGTTTCTCCTTGTTTGTCTCTGGATGTACTTATTTTTCTATCCAAGCATAATTCTTTCTTCGATCAGAATCAATTGTTTTTCATGTTTGATCCGCTATTTAACTTCTGGAATAAAAAAAGCAGGAAATCCTCAGCCTCAGCTGAACTTTTCCTGCTTTTTCCAACGGTCGAGCAATCGACAAAGCCTAGCAACTGTTCATTGGATGATATTGGTTGCTTTTGTTTCGTCTACGAACCACCATTCGATGCCGACAGCATCATACAAAGTCAAAACTTTTTGTTTTTTGTCGATGTAAAAATCAATCGTTTCTTTGTTCAAATGTTCAATCAAACGTTGCATACTTTCTGGATCAATGACAAATTTCAAAAAGTCTAATCCTAGGACCTCATCCGTCGGTAAGGCGATCACTGGGCTGTCAGATTGAGTCAGTCCTACATGAAAATCACCTTTATTCAAGATAAATTCTTTTTCTTCCTCTTTATGGACGGTCAAACCTAAAAGTTCTGATAGAAACTCTTGTTCCTTTTCCATATCTAAGACGTTTAGGTGGACTTTTTGGAAATAAGTACCAGCGGATAATTTCGTGAAGCGCTCATTTGATTGTCGCAATAGTGCTTCTTGATCTAATTGTTCCACCACTTGTTGCTGTAAAGCTTCTGGTGCCTCATGATAGATCTCTAAAAAGTTACCTTCAGGATCTTTTAATAAGATACCGATGCGTCCGTCACTTTCCAATGCTTCTTCGATCGTTTGATTCGTTTGACGAATGCGGTAAAGCACATCTGCCATCTCCTCTAACGTTGGAATGATCAAAGAAAAACGATTGAGCTTTTTGACTTCCCCAAAGTGATCATTTGCTCGTGGACTTTCCTCTAATAATAACAGCTCGCTGTCATTTTCTACCGTACCGAAAATCGCTAATTCATTTTCTTCCCTCTTTAAATCAAAACCGATCGTGTCTTTATAAAATTCGATCATTTTATCACGGTCTTTTACACGTATTGCAATACTTTTCAAATAAGTAGTAGACCCCAAATCAAAAACTTTCATAATTTCTTGCTCCCCTCTACGTTAAGCTTTATTTTAACGATGCTTCTCTTTTCTTTCAAGCAATATCTTAGTTTTTGTTGAATTAATTCTCAGATTGTCTTATTTTTCATCTAATTATCCGATTCGGCAGACAAAAAATCTTCTTTATGTAAAAAAAGCGGCGTCTTTTCGATAAAACTTTTTATCTTTCAAACGCCGCTTTGATAACCCTATAAGGATTATTATAACCTATTATATCTTATTATGAAGCTTCTTCTGTAAACTGACTGTTGTATAGATCTGCATAAAACCCATCTTTTTCCATGAGCGTATCATGATTGCCTGTTTCAACGATCGAGCCTTGATTCATCACGATGATATTATCCGCATCACGAATCGTTGATAGGCGATGAGCTACTACAAAGCTGGTACGGTTTTTCAATAAGCGGTTCATCGCTTTTTGGATCAAGATCTCCGTACGTGTATCAACACTTGATGTTGCTTCATCTAGGATCAAGACATCTGGATTTGCTAAGAAAGCTCGAGCAATCGTGATCAATTGACGTTGCCCTTGTGAGATATTACTTGCATCTTCGTTTAATATCGTATCATAACCATCAGGCAATTTACGAACAAATTCATCAACATGGGCAGCTTTAGCGGCTTCGATCACTTGTTCATCTGTCGCATCATCGTTCCCATACTTGATATTATCATAAATCGTTCCAGTAAACAGCCATGTGTCTTGAAGGACCATTGAAAATTGGGCACGTAAAACATCACGAGAAACGTCTCTCGTATCGACACCGTCATAACGGATACTTCCGCCTGAAACATCATAAAAACGTTCCAATAAATTGATCAAGGTCGTTTTACCAGCACCAGTCGGACCAACGATTGCAACCATTTCTCCCGGCTTCACATCCAGATTGAAATCCTTCATCAATAAATGGTCTGGTGTATAACCAAACTGTACATTTTCAAAACGAACTTTGTACGGTGTGTTTTCTTCGACTGGAAGACCAGATTTTTCATTCGTCATTTCTTCTTCGTCTAAGACTTCAAAGACACGTTCGGCAGAAGCGACTGTTGATTGGATCGTATTCATCAAGCTTGCCAATTGTGTGATTGGTTGAGAAAATTGTGTCGTATATTGTAGGAATGCTTGTACATCCCCTAATGCCATATTCCCATTTGCTACTTTGATCCCACCAAGAACAGCCACAAAGACGTAACCTAGATTTTTAACGAAGTTCATCAGTGGCATGATGATCGCTGAGATAAATTGCGCTTTCCAACCAGCTGCATATAAGTTTTGATTTTCAATTTCAAAGACTGCTTGGTCTTTTGCTGTATGGTTAAACGTTTGGACGATCGTATGTCCTGCATAAGTTTCCTCTACTTGGTTGTTTAGCAACCCTAAACTCTTTTGTTGATCTGCGAAGAAAACTTGTGACTTCGGTGCAATGACCATGACAATGATCAAACTTAATGGAATCATCAACAATGCCACTAATGTCAATTGCCAGCTGATGGATAGCATCATGACGATGACCCCGATCAGTGTGACTGCACTTGTAACAAATTGAGTCAAGTTTTGTTGTAAAGTGCTGGCAATGTTGTCCATGTCATTGATTGCTCGAGACATGATATCACCATTCGTATGTGTATCATAGTAAGAGATCGGTACACGGTTCATTTTTGTCTCTAAATCATGGCGTAACTCATAGACTGTACGTTGAGACACGCGCGTCATGATGAACTGTTGTAAGAAGTTGAACACTGCCGAAATCAAATACATCACAATAACTGTCGCAATGATTTGAGCAATCTTGTCAAAATCGATCGGGAATTTCGTGACTTGTTGCCCTTCTTGCATTTGTCTTGCACCAAGCATGACGCCGTTGAAGATTTCTGTTGTTGCTTTCCCTAAGACTTTTGGTGTTTGGATCTGGAAGACGACAGCTGCAATCGCTAAGACAAATACAGCGATGATCGCTACTGAACGCTTAGACATATAGCCAAATAACCGTCGAACAGTCCCCCAAAAGTTTTTTGCTTTTTCTCCTTTAGCACCAATGTTTCGTCCTGGTCCACCACCCATTGGGCCTTGAGGAGGTCGGTTGTTTGTTTTACTCATGCTAAATCCTCCTCTCTCAATTGTGAGTTGACGATTTCTTTGTAGGTTTCATTTGTCGCTAATAACTCTTTGTGCGTGCCTTTTCCGACAAGTTTTCCTTCATCTAGTACTAAGATCGTATCTGCATCCATGACTGTACTTACTCGTTGAGCCACTAAGACAGTGATACTTTCTTTCATATTTTCTTTTAGTGCTTGACGAAGTTTCGCATCTGTTTTGAAGTCTAATGCGGAGAATGAATCATCAAACACATAGATGTCTGCTTCTTTTACTAAGGCGCGAGCGATTGCTAAACGTTGTCTTTGACCACCAGAGAAATTCCCGCCACCTTGTTCTACGTGACTGTCTAATCCATCTTCAAGTTCAGAGACAAAGTCTTTTGCTTGAGCGATCTCTAAGGCTTTCCAGATCATCTCATCTGTTGCATCCTCTTTTCCGTATTGCATATTTTCACGGATCGTTCCGGAAAACAGAACAGCTTTTTGAGGGACAAAGCCCATCAATTCACGCAAGTTGTATTGCGTCATGTCAGAAATACTCGTTCCATTGATGGCGATCTCACCAGATTCGATATCATATAAACGTGGGATCAAGTTCACTAATGTCGTTTTTCCTGAACCTGTTCCGCCAATGATAGCGACGATATCTCCGGATGATGCGTCAAAGTCAATATTTTCCAATGCTAGTTTTTCTGCACCGTGGTAACGGTAATCGACTTGCTTGAATGACAACGTTGCATCTTTGCCCGCTAAACCGACTGTTTTTGGTTGTTCTGGGTCAACGATACCAGCATCTTCTTCCAACACTTCATTGATCCGATCAGCCGATGCTTGGGCACGAGGAACCATGATAAAGATGGCGGACAGCATCATGAAACTAATCAAGATCTGCATCGCATAGGTCATGAAGGCAATCAGATTTCCGACCTCTAATGTCATATCTGCTATGTAGTGCCCACCAAACCAAGTGATTGCTACGTTCGTTCCACTCATGATCAATGTCATCAACGGCATCATCAATGCGACGATCGTGTTGACTTTGATTGCCGTATTTGTATAATCCTTATTCGCCATATCAAAACGATTTTCTTCAAAACGCGTTTTGTCGAAGGCTCGGATCACACGTACACCTGTTAATCCTTCACGAAAAACAAGGTTTAAACGGTCAGTTTTCTTTTGCATACTTTTGAATAGAGGAACTGCAAAATACATGATTCCGCCGATCAAAATAACCATCACAGGAATCACGACTAAGAATATTCTTGTTAATTCATGATCTTTTTGATAAGCAAGGATACTTGCTCCAACAAGAGTGATCGGTGCATTGATCATCATGCGTAAAAACATTTGCATCACAAGTTGGATCTGTGTCACGTCGTTGGTCGTACGAGTGATCAATGAAGCAGTGCCGTACTTGTCGAATTTGTCTTTCGTTAGATTTTCGGCTTTTTGATAGACTTCTGTTCGCAATTGTTTCCCTAATTTTTGTGATTCGCGTGTAGCAAAAAAGGTATTAGCAATAGCGGCAAAAATACTGATCAAAGAAAATCCGATCATGACAAATCCCGTCTGCCAAATGTAGTCTACGTCACCTTTTGCTACTCCTTTGTCAATGATGTTGGATGTTAATGTTGGCAAATAAAGATCTGCTAACACTTGAATAACCATGAAGACCGTGGCAGCGATCGCTGAGGTCAATGAAATTCGTTTGACAATTTTTAGCATTCGTTCCCCTTCTTTCTATTTATCAGCGCCATTTTTTATCCATGACAGTTTTAGATTGAATTCTGCAATGGCTTGTTCAACAGAATACTCCTCAGAAGTTGAAAGTGATTTATAGGCATGGGCAATCGTTGTAAATACTGTACTCATGACTAATTGAAACAATAATTCCATTTCGTGATCGTCTTTTACTCTAAGCTTGGAACGATCAATCAAACCAATCAACTCTTTAGACGTTTTTTGATGATTTTTATGCGGTGATGGCCGATGTCCTTGTGGATGCGGCACGACTTTTCGTGAAGCCCGATAATCCATATGCATAAACAGATGTTTATAGAACGCGGCATTTTCACCTTCTAGAATATCTCGGATCATTTTTCCAAAATACCGCTCAAAACCGATAAATAAATCTCCTTTTGACTCTTTGATCAATTGGATCATATTTTTTGTACTGTCACTACGTACAGTTTCAAAATAATAATAATAGAGATCTTCTTTATCCTCGAAATATTGATAAAAACTACCACGAGAGATCCCAGCAAGTTTCACGATCTGAGCAATCGAAGCTTCATTCAATGGTACTCTTGAAAATTCAACCCTGGCAGCTTCTAATAATCTTTGCTGTTTTTCTTCTGGTAGATGAAAAAAAGTCTGTGTCGGCATCGTTGATTCCTCCCCACATAAAAATGACACACTGTCATATGACACCTTGTCATTATAACACCATCCGATTGTTTTGCAAGTCATTTACAACTTTTTTTCATATTTATTAAAAAAAGAATAAGTTGAGTAAAAAGATTTGTTTCTCCTATTCTCTGCATCTAAAATAGGATCATTATAAAAAAAGGATGAACGCCATGATCAAATCAATAACCGTCCATGAACTCTATTTTGTCTATCAGAAAAAAGATGTCATGATTTTAGATATCCGCAAGACAAACGAGTATATAAAAAAACACTTAAGCCATTCCATATCCATTCCTGTTACCAGTTTATCCGCACAATTAAATAATCTGGATGTAAAAAAACATTATTATATCGTTGGGGCATCGAATGATACGGCACAACAAATTGCTGCTTATCTATCAAAAAATGGGTTTCAAGCGACGTATGTTATCGACAACATGAAGTTGTTTGAAAACCGCGAACTAACTAGCTCCTTTTGATATTCAAAAAAATAACTTACTTTTTATCAGTAAAAATACTTGATAGCCTTTTCTGTTTAAAGTAAACTGGTATTGTTAGCGGTAAAGTTAACAATTACGACTAAAGGAGAGAGATTATGGCATCAGTATTAGTAATCAAAGGACATCCATTAACTGCACAAGAATCACGTTCAGTTAACGCATTAACTAGTTTTTTAACTAGCTACAAAGAAAAACATCCAAGCGACGAGGTAACTGTTTTAGACCTTTATCGTGATGATATCCCAGAAATTGATGAAGAATTGCTTTCTGGATGGGAAGCGCTTCGTGCAGGTGCAGATTTCTCTAGTCTATCTGAAAACCAACAACAAAAAATTGCTCGTTTCAACGAATTGACAGAGCAATTCCTAGCAGCAGATAAAATCGTTATTGCCAACGCTTTATGGAATTTGAATATTCCTACAAAATTAAAAGCTTGGTTTGATACGGTCAATGTTGCTGGTAAAACTTTCAAGTATACAGAAAACGGTCCTGTTGGCCTAGTTACTGGAAAGAAAGCATTACACATCCAATCAAATGGCGGCGTCTACAATGGACAAGACTTTGCTTCTCAATATGTTAAAGCAATCTTGAATTTTGTCGGCATCGAACAAGTCGACCAATTATTTATCGAAGGTATCGACTATACACCGGATCGTGCAGAAGAATTGATGCAAGCTGCATTAGATAAAGCAACCGCATTCGGTAAAGACTTCTAGTCACGATCGATTAACTGTTTCTCTTGAACTTGTGGAGAAAAAAAGACTTCATGAACA
>NZ_JAFLWG010000018.1:0-24691 GCF_017316315.1 Enterococcus sp. DIV1298c
CGTTAAATGTTAAAATAAGTAGCTGTAAGGGAGGTTAGAGGATGTATTCTAATTTAGATGACTTTTTAGAAAATGATAAAAGTGTTGAAGAAAAAAAAGATATGGTTAATGAGATGATCGGTATTCTAGATGTTGATCAGCTATCACAAGTTATTGAGTTTTTAAGTGGCCCCTTTTTTGCCAATAAATTGAAAGATTATTTACTAGATTCTAGTTTACCAGATATAGAATCGAAGGAATTTTTATTTCTTATTCAAGCTGAAAAATATAATGGTAATATAGTGAGAAAAATGATGAATGAAGTAGGTATTAGTAACTATTATTTAAATAAATTCATTCACAAGTATAAATTACAAGAAGTATCAAGTGGAATTTATATTTTTCCACATAAAAACATAGATGCACCATTTTTATTTCAATCTCAATATTCTAAAGCAGTTATTTCACATGAATCGGCTTTGTATATGCTAGATTTGAGTGATGTGATTCCGAAAAGAACTATTGTTAGTTTGCCAAAGGATTACAAATTCTCTCAATTAGAAAGAAATTCAAATGATTACATTAAGATTTATAATGGAGTATACAATAATAATAAGGCTCTTGTTTTGAGTTATTATGAAAATGATCCCATATTCGTAACGAAAAATAATCCAATAGGAAGTACCCAGATCGTTTTAAAAAAATCAATGAAGAATAACCTTGTTCGAGTCACATCAGCAGAGAGAACTATAGCAGATATATTGGCTCCTAAATCTAATATAGAAGAAGAGGTTAAACATGAAGCTCTTAGAAGATATTATGATTTATATCACCGAGATAGTAACCGATTGAGAAGAATAGCGCACAAACAAGGTGTATTGAAGGAACTAGACAAGTATTTGTGGGAGTTGCAACTATAAGAAGGAGGCAGTGACGGATGAATTCAAACAGACTAAAAGACATAATAAAGACTAGGAATTCAGGAATAAGTGTTGAAGAGTACAGGATAAGATACGCAACTGAACGATTTTTATCTAGATTGCAAGAAAGTGACTATAAGGATAACTTTATCCTTAAAGGCGGTTTTTTACTGGGAGCTATTTTTAAAGTAGAGCAAAGAACAACAAGAGATTTAGATACATTATTAAAAGAGATATCAGCAGATAAAATGAATGTAACTAGAGTGCTTGAAAATATTGTTAGTATTGATCTGGATGATGGCGTACGATTTGAGTTGATCAATTTATCAGAATCTCAGCAACAACGTAAATATGATGGTTTTCGAGCCAAATTCAAAATGACCTTTTTAGAAGAAAATTCAATCGTTCAATTTGATCTAGATTTAGGTGTGGGGGACACTATAACTCCTAAAGCAGAAGTTATAGACATACCATTACTTTTCAATGAGAAAAAAGGGGACCATAAATCAATCACTTTGCAGGCTTACCCGATTGAGACCATTCTTGCTGAAAAAACAGAAATAATATTGGATTTAGGAACAAAAAACTCCAGGATGAAAGATTTTTACGATATACATTTGATTTTAAATTATCAATATAAACCGAGTATTACTAAATGTTATAAGGCTTTTGAGAATACATGGTTGTTTAGGCATAAGGAACTGCCTATTGATGCAGAACGGTTCGAGGATTGGTTTTTTATTGTTGATGAAATAATTGCAAATAAAAAAATGAATGATATTTATTGGAAGAATTATATTAAAGACAGAGAATATGCTAAACATCTAAGATTTAAAACTATCCTTAGGCAATTCAAAGAGTATTTAGAAAAATTACATAGAATATACATAGAATAATATGGTATAAAAAAAATAAAAACTACTAGCCTATTGAGTAATCAAATATACCAGTTAAAAGAAAGCTACGGTGGGGCTATCTGTTTTAATTTATCCTGATGTCAAATAGCTGATTAACAACATGTTAAAAAAGTAATATCATGCAAAATATTTTGTTTACTATTACTCCCTTTATATTCGCTACAAATCCATTATAGTCAATTTATTCTTTACAATCACAACTAAAATTATTTTTTGTTATTTTTAAAAAGTGTGATATCTTTTTTTAAAAGGAGTTGATAGTGTGTTTAGAAAATCATTAAATGTTCTTTTTTACGGAGTGTTGTTTTCGATGTTGCTATTTTTGACTGGCTGCTCTAAATCGAATGAGGATCAATTAAAAAACGCCGAGATCGTTCAAGTAACGAATGGTGGAACTTTACAAAACAGAGGAAGTTATACCCTTAAAGAGGGGAATTTAGAAATCATGAAAGAAATCCAACTGACACAAAACCTTGATCAAAATCCCGCTGATTTAAAACTATCAAGCAGTGAAGAAAAAGAAATCAAAAGTTTGCTGACACCTGATTTTACAACCGAAGAACAAGAACTAAAAACGACTGAACTTTTTCAAACGTTTGTTAAAGAAATCAAACATGTCACAGTCGAAGTCAATCAGGAGAAGAAAACGACAACATTAGTCGGGAAGGATTATCGAAAAGAATTCTCTTGGGTAGATGAAAGTGGGAATCGTTTAGCTGACTCACATAAGATTGAATATAGTTTTGTGTCAGAGGATGGGGAATAGTTGAGTAAAGAAAAAATCTGAATAAAGAATGATATAAGCTGAGACCTAGTACTCGGCTTTTTTTTTCATTACCTGAAGCAAAGGATGGAAATAAATATTCTTTATTCGCTCATATTATTCATTTTTAAAGCATAAAATCAAAATAAATTAAATAAATATACAAAAAATAGTTTATTTTTGAAATTTTCATGCTATAATGACAGAACAAAATGAATAAGGGGCGAGACAATGAAAAAGATTTCAGGAATTATTTTATTTTTAGTTACAACATTCGCATTAGGCGCTTGCGGGAATGGGAATGCAGCTGAATCAACCGATCAATTGACGGCGATCAAAGAAAGTGGAGTATTGAAAGTTGCGACGTCTGCTGATTATGCGCCGTTTGAATTTCATACGATCGTTGATGGGAAAGATCAAATCGTCGGATCGGACATTGATTTAGCAAATGCTATTGCCGATGAACTTGGTGTGAAACTGGAGCTTTCAGATATGAGTTTCAATACAGTGTTAGCCTCTTTAAAAGAAGGAAAAGCCGATGTAGCGATCTCAGCAATCTCAGCGACTGAAGAACGCAAAGAACAATTTGATTTCACCGACAACTATTACAATCCGCCACAAGTGCTCGTGATCAACAAAAAAGACCAAGGTACATTAACAAGCATTGATAGCTTAGCAGGTAAGAGCTTAGGTGCGCAAAAAGGTTCGATCCAAGAAGCAGTGATCAACGAACAAATCAAAGAGGCTAAAGTAGTTACAATCGACAAGGTGCCAAATATGGTGATCGAGATCAATCAAGGTTCACTTGATGGAATGGTCGTTGAACAGACGATCGCCGAAGCTTATATCGCTCAAAATCCTAACTTGGTGATCGCTGATATCCCTTTGGAACAATCAGATGATGAAGCCTTTGCTGTTGCTTTACCAAAAGGTAGTACCGAATTACAAGAAGAGTTGAATCGCATCATCAAAAAGTTGAGCGATGAAGGCAAGATCGATGAATTTATCAAAAAAAATCATGAATTAGCTGAACAAACAGCGACAGAATAGAGGGAAGCCGTGTGAATTTTTCGTTTTTAGATAAATACTTACCCTATTTTCTGTCAGGTGCGGTCGTTACGATCGTCATTTCTATTTTGACTGTCATCTTTGGAACGTTGATCGGTTTAGCGATGGCATTGATGAAGCGCTCAAAAGTCAAGCCTTTGAATTGGTTGGCTAATAGCTATATCGAATTATTAAGAGGCACACCGATGCTGTTACAGATCATGATCGGGTTCATTCTATTACAACGTTTCTTTCCAGCTGTTGACTGGTCAGTAGGTATTTTGACGATCGACTTAGGTCGTTTGATACCTGGGATCATCGTTTTATCACTAAATTCTGGCGCATATGTTGCTGAAATCATTCGTGGAGGAATCGCGGCTGTCAATATGGGACAAATAGAAGCTTCCTATTCGTTAGGGTTACGTCCCATACAAGCGATGCGTTATGTCATTTTCCCACAAGCGTTGAGAAATATTTTGCCACCATTAGGAAATGAGTTTGTCACATTGATCAAAGATTCTTCCCTGCTGACAGTGATCGGTATCAATGAATTGATGGGATCTGCTCAAATCGTGATCTCAAACTCTTATATCCCATTAGAACCTTATTTTATTGCCGCAGGGTTATACTTCGTTATGACTTTTGTGACTTCGCGGTTGTTGAGTAGTTGGGAGAAAAAACTCGGTAAAGGGTATCAACGTTAGGAGAGAACAACGTATGGAAAAATCAATATTGACGATCAAGCAGTTAAATAAATCATTTGCAGAAACAGAAGTGTTGAGAGGTATTTCTACTACTATTTCAGCAGGCGAGGTCGTGGTGATCATCGGCCCTTCAGGTTCAGGAAAAAGTACGTTTCTCCGCTGTTTGAATCTACTCGAATCTCCTACAGCGGGTACGGTGGAGTTTGAAGGAACGGATATCACGCATAAACAGCATGATATTTTTAAAACAAGAGAAAAAATGGGGATGGTTTTTCAGCAATTCAATTTATTTCCCAATATGACAGTATTAGAAAATATCACTTTATCACCAATCAAGGTGAAAAAAATGCCAAGAAAAGAAGCCGAAGCGATTGCTTTGGAGCTATTGGCAAAAGTCGGATTGTCAGACAAAGCGGCTGCATATCCGTACTCTTTATCAGGTGGACAGCAACAGCGGATTGCGATTGCGCGAGCGTTGGCGATGCAACCTGATGTCATGTTGTTCGATGAACCTACTTCGGCGCTTGATCCAGAAATGGTCGGTGAGGTGCTCTCCGTTATGTTGCAACTAGCACAAGAAGGAATGACGATGGTTATTGTCACTCATGAAATTGGCTTTGCAAAAGAAGTGGGGGATCGGATCATTTTTATGGATCAAGGACAGATCCTTGAAGAAGGAACACCTGACGAAGTATTTGAACGAACGAGTCATCCTCGGACGATCGATTTCTTAGCAAAAGTCTTATAGTCAGAAAAGAGATAAGAGACAGGAAGATTTGGATGCTTGTTTCGAGTCTGCCTGTAGATGATGATTTTTGTCCTCAAGCAATCTAAAAAAATGAATACAAAGAATCCCTGTGAAAATCAGCAACCAACTTCCCCAATAATAGGAAACTATTTTGGAAGTTGGGTGCTGATTTCTTGCCGCTGATTACTTCTGTCATAACCATACGTAAAAGGTTTGATGTATAGAGGTAGTTTTTTTTTAGATTTTACAGTATAATATGGGGTTGAGGAGTACATTTCGTGCTCCTTCATTTTTTGCAGATGAGGAGACAACATGTTTTCAAATTATAAACCTACATGGATGGTAGAAGCCGTCTATAAAATTACCCCTGCACAACTGAAAAAACTAGGGATCAAAGCCGTTTTAACGGATCTTGATAATACACTGATTGCTTGGAATAATCCAGACGGGACAGAAGAATTGTTCAGTTGGATTTTAGAAATGAGAAATGCGGGTATACCAGTAGTCGTTGTTTCTAACAACAACTCAGAACGGGTAGCTCGTGCAGTTGAAAAATTTGAGCTGCTTTATGTCGCAAGAGCATTGAAACCTTTACCAGTCGGCATCAATAAAGCGAAGAAAATGTTAGATTTGGCAGATGAGGAGATCATCATGGTCGGTGATCAGATCATGACCGATATTCGTGGCGCCAATAGTGCCGGTATCCGTAGTGTCTTAGTCAAACCAATCATTGATACAGATAGTTGGAAGACGAAGTTCAATCGGTTCTGGGAGCGTAAGATCATGAATTATTTAGTAAAGAAACATCCAGATATGGATTGGCGAGGTGGCATTGAATGAACGAAGAATTACAATGTATCGGTTGTGGTGTGATGATCCAAACAGAACACCCTGATGAGTTAGGCTACACACCAAAAGCCGCGCTTGAAAAAGGGCTGGCAACAGGTGATGTCTATTGTCAACGTTGTTTTCGTTTGAGACATTATAATGAGATCCAAGATGTGTCATTGACGGATGATGATTTCTTACGATTACTAAATGAATTAGGACAAAAAGACGCATTGATCGTGAATGTAGTCGATATCTTTGATTTTAACGGATCATTGATTCCTGGCTTACATCGGTTTGTCGGGAATAATCCAGTTCTTTTAGTTGGAAATAAAGTCGATATCCTACCTAAATCATTGAAAAAATCAAAAATGATCCAATGGATGAATGAGCGCGCCCATGAAGCAGGGTTAAGACCTGTCGATGTCTTATTGACAAGTGCGAAAAAAGCACCTGAGATGACGACGCTACTTGAGAAGATCGAAGAATATCGTGAAGGCCGCGATGTATATATCGTTGGTGTAACGAATGTTGGGAAATCGACGCTGATCAATCAGATCATCAAAAACACGGCAGGGGTCCAAGAAGTGATCACCACGTCGCAATTTCCAGGAACGACGTTAGATAAAATCGAGATTCCATTAGATGATGGTCAGTTTTTGATCGATACCCCAGGGATCATCCATCGTCATCAAATGGCGCACTATCTAGGCAAAAAAGATTTACGGATCATTGCACCGACGAAAGAAATCAAGCCTAAAGTGTATCAGCTGAATGAAGGCCAAACGCTTTTCCTTGGTGGATTAGCTCGATTCGACTTCATCAGTGGGAAACGTGGTTCATTTATTGCCTATGTATCAAATGATGTCAACTTGCATCGGACAAAATTGGAAAAAGCAGATGCTTTTTATGAAAAACATGTAGGTGGATTATTGCAACCACCACGTCCAAATGAAGTCGGTGACTTCCCTGAACTTGTTCGCTTTGAATTTTCTGTCAAAGAAAAGACAGATATCGTCTTTGCAGGACTAGGGTGGATCACTGTGACAGAACCGGCAGTCATTGCAGGTTGGGCGCCAAAAGGGGTACACGTGTTAAGAAGAAAAGCACTCATTTAAGAAAGAAGGAAAAGCATGAGTTTAAGAGGAAAGCAAAAACGATTTTTACGTAGTCAAGCCCATCATCTACAACCGATTTTTCAAATCGGTAAAGGTGGAGTCAATGAAGCGATGATCGTTCAAATCGAAGAAGCCCTTGAAAAAAGAGAATTGATCAAAGTATCATTGTTACAAAACACAGACGAGATCGCGGAAGATGTGGCACAAGTATTAGAACAAGCCATCGCATGTGAAGTGGTACAGATCATCGGACGCGTACTTGTTTTATACAAAGCTTCGACCAAAGAAAAATATCAACGGATATCTAAAGAAGTACATGCAATCTAAGGAGTGACGAAGATGAAATCGCAAGCGAGATCCTTTGTTCGACCTCAAGTATTTCCAAAAGAAATGCCCCATCTTTATGAAAAAAGAAAACAGGTGGGGATCTTGGGAGGAACTTTCAACCCTGTGCATCTGGCCCATTTAGTCATGGCAGAACAAGCAGGACAGAATTTAGGACTAGACCATGTCTGTTTAATGCCTTCCTATCAACCACCTCATGTGGATGAAAAGCCAACAATACCGGCAGAACACCGCTTAAACATGCTTGAACTTGCGATCGAAGACAATCCTTTTTTAACGATTGAAACGATTGAGATCGAACGAGGTGGCAAGAGCTATACGTATGATACGATGAAGGCTTTGACGCAAAATAATCCGGATACGGACTATTATTTTATCATTGGTGGCGATATGGTCGAATATTTGCCAAAGTGGTACAAAATCGATGAATTGTTGACGATGGTCCACTTTGTAGGAATCCACCGTCGCGGTTATCAAGTGGAAACACCGTACCCAGTGATCTGGGTCGATGTTCCGGAAATCGATTTGAGTTCGACAAAAATACGGCAGAAGATCCAACAAGGTTGTTCAGTCCGTTATTTGGTCCCAGATAAAGTCTTGGATTATATTCAGAAAGAAGGCTTGTATCAACATGAATTATAGTACAGATTATACGGCATATACTCGAGAAGTCTTGATGCAAAAAGTCCAAATGCGAATGAGTGAGCAACGGTTCAAACATGTCTTAGGTGTCGAACAAACGGCGATCGCTCTTGCTGAAAAATATGGCTGCTCACCAGAAAAAGCAAGCATCGCTGCACTGACACATGATTATGCGAAAGAACGACCTGATGATGAGTTTAAACTAGTCATCGAACGGGATCACTTTGATCCTGAGTTGCTCGCTTACGGGAATGCCATTTGGCATGGCTTGGTCGGTGCATCTTTTGTGGAGCGGGAACTAGGCATCACGGATGAGGAGATCTTGCAAGCCATTCGTGTGCATACGACGGGAGCGGCTGAGATGTCTTTACTCGATAAAATCATCTATGTTGCTGATTACATCGAGCCTGGACGTTCTTTTCCAGGTGTTAAAGAAGCTCGTGAACTTGCGATGATCGATCTTGACGAAGCAGTCGCATTCGAAACCAAACATACTTTAGCGCATCTGATTGCGCAAGAACAACAAATATATCCAAAAACAATCGAAACATACAATCATTGGGTAGCAAAATAGCTAGCCAATATAGGAGGAAATCATCATCGATAGTAAAGAACAATTAAAAATCGCTGTTCAAGCAGCTGATTCAAAACGTGCAGAAGATATTTTAGCTTTGGACGTCCGTGAAGTCTCATTGTTGGCTGATTATTTCATGATCTGTTCAGCAAACAGTGAACGTCAAATCAATGCCATCGTGGAAGAAATCATCGAAAAAGAAGAAGAAAACAAGTATGAAGTAAAACGTGTAGAAGGAAAAGAAGGCGGCAAATGGATCCTGATCGACCTTGGTGATTTGATCATCCATGTCTTCCATGCACCAGAACGTGGTTTCTACAATTTAGAAAAGCTATGGTCAGACGCACCACTTGTCGACTTGAACGAATGGTTGGATTAAAATGGCATACGAAACATTTGCTTTTATCTACGATGAAGTAATGGACGACGGGTTATATGATCAATGGTTGGCTTTTTCTAAACGGCATTTACCGGAAACAACTAAAAATATCCTTGAACTTGCATGCGGTACTGGCGCATTAGCGGTCGCTTTTGCCAAAGATGGCTACAATGTGACTGGTTTGGATCTGTCAGAAGAAATGCTGATGATCGCCAGTCAACGGGCCTACGAAGAAGAAGCAACAGTGCAATTTGTGGAAGGGAATATGTTAGATCTTTCCGAAAGTGGACAGTACCAAGCAATCACTTGTTTCTCTGATTCTTTATGCTATATGCAAAATGATCAAGAAGTGCAACAAGTCTTTGATGAGGTATTTCAGGCATTAGAAGAGAACGGTCGTTTCTTGTTTGATGTTCATTCCGTTTATCAGATCGATCGAGTGTTTCCAGAGTATAGTTATCATTACCAAGGAGACAATTTTGCCTTTCTTTGGGATAGTTATGCTGGAAAAGAAAAACATAGCATTGAACATTATTTGACATTTTTCGTCGAGTCTCAAGAAAAAGAAGGTACGTTTATTCGTGAAGATGAACTACACCAAGAACGCACGTATCCGTTAGAGAATTACTTGCATATGCTGGAAAATAGTGGCTTTGCGAAAGTTGAAGTATGTGCTGATTTTACAGATGAGACACCTAACGAAGAATCAAGACGCTGGTTTTTTGTTGCTCATAAGGACGAAAGCGATACAGACGAACTGTAGTTAAAAATAAAAAGAAGGGACGGCTGGATCATAAAGCTTTGTCTCTTCTTTTTTACTAGATGGAAGGAGGAAAGAAAATGAAAGTTTGCGGCATCATTGTGGAGTATAATCCATTTCATAATGGGCATCTTTACCATGTACAACAAGCTAAGGAACAAACTGGGGCAGACGTGGTGATTGCGGTGATGAGCGGAAATTTTTTGCAACGAGGGGAACCGGCGATCATTGATAAATGGCAACGTGCAGAAGTGGCGTTGCACTACGGAGTAGATCTAGTGGTAGAACTACCGATCGAATGGGCGGTACAATCGGCTGATTACTTTGCGAAAGGTGCAGTTCGACTATTGCAAAAATTAGGTTGTGATTATTTATGTTTTGGCACAGAGGACGAGAAGGCGTTTGATTATCAAACATTTGGAACGTTTGTCATGCAACATCAAGATCAAATCACTAAAGCTTTCCAAGCGTTGCCTGATCAGACGATGAGTTATCCGCAAAAGATGACACAAGTATTCAAACAAGTCTATCCAGAGATCTCGCTTGATTTTTCCTCACCTAATCATATCCTAGGGTTGAGCTATGCAAAAGAAAATGCGACCTATGAACATCCGATGAAATTAATCCCGATCAATCGTAAAGGGGCAGGGTATCATGATAAAGAATTGTCTGAAGAAACGATTGCTAGTGCCACGGCGATTCGTAAAGCACTAACAGAACATCGCTCGATTTCTGCCACAGTCCCCTCAGAAACAGAGACGTTTTTAACGACAGGAAGTTTACAAACATGGGCATCCTATTGGCCCTTGTTAAAATACCGACTTCTTTCCTCCACGGTCGACTCGTTGCAACAAATCTATCAGATGACGGAAGGCATAGAAATTCGAATGTTAGAAGCGGCAAAGACTGCCACTACGTTTGCTGAGTTTGTCGAACAAGTCAAAACAAAACGTTATACTTGGACGAGGATCCAGCGTTTGTCTTGCTATGTATTGTTGAATATCCGAAAAGAAGAAATGAAGGAACAACAGTTACAAGAATATATCCATGTGCTGGGCTTTACATCAGCAGGTCGTGCATGTCTCAAAAATAAAAAAGCATGCGCACTCTTTTCTAAAATCGGCAAAAAAGAAGCGCAAGTAGCAAAACTACTCGTTCGCAGTGACGAAATCTATCGCTTAGGTGGCGAGGTAGCGGAACAAGTATTTGGGCGAAAACCAGTCTTTATTGAAACGATCGAAGAGAAAAAAAGCTTCACATAAACCTGATTCACAAGTATAATGAAACAGGACGTTTTGTGTGTTCCCGCACGAATCAAAAGTATCTATCTTATATCAAATCAGAAAGCGAAGTGAAACTATGGGACGTAAATGGGCCAATATCGTAGCTAAAAAAACAGCTAAAGATGCAAACAACAGCCGAGTTTATGCGAAGTTCGGAATTGAAATCTATGCAGCAGCAAAATCAGGTGACCCTGACCCACACGCTAACCAAAAACTACGTTTCGTCATTGAACGCGCTAAAACTTACAATGTACCTAAACATATCATTGATCGAGCAATCGAAAAAGCGAAAGGTTCAGGAGATGAAACTTACTCTGAATTGCGCTATGAAGGATTTGGACCAAATGGCTCAATGGTCATCGTTGACACGTTGACTAACAATGTGAACCGGACAGCCGCTGATGTGCGTGCCGCATTCGGTAAAAATGGTGGTAATATGGGTGTATCTGGTGCAGTTTCTTATATGTTCGATAATACGGCGATTTTCGGTTTTGCCGGCGAAGATGCAGATGAGATCTTAGAGTACTTGATGGAAAAAGACATCGATGTGCGTGATGTCATGGAAGAAGATGGACAAATCATCGTTTACGGTGAAGTGCCTGATTTCCACAGTATCCAAGAAGCACTAAAAGAAAAAGGCATCACTGAATTTTCTATTGCTGAGATCCAAATGATCCCTCAAAATGAAGTCACATTGACTGGTGAAGATTTAGAAAAATTCGAAAAAATGATTGACGTATTAGAAGACCTAGAAGATGTTCAACATGTCTTCCATAATGTAGCGTTAGAAGATTAATAGAGGAACACTGATAAAAAGGGCTTGAAAGAACCATTTTCAAGTTCTTTTTTATTTTCTTTGAAAGACTAAGCAGTTGTTATCATACCCAAAAACCCAATGTCATGTTTTACTTTCGATCTTTTATCTCTCCATTTTTTCTGATAAAGGAACTTTTCGGTGAGAGTGAAAAAAGAAGCAGAGGCTTAAAAAGTTTAGAAAAGACAACAAAGAAGTCGTAGTAAAATTAAAAATTGCGTGTTATTTGTTACAGTTTTTTTGTGATTTATTATCATTTCTATTTCAACCTGTGTTATTATTAAAGTATCGTGAGTAAACGAATAGTAATTTGATGTAGGCGGGGAAAGAATAATGGAAGCAAAAATTAATCTAGAGCCTTTCGAACGTATTCTAAGCGGTTACCAAAAAGTAGAAGAATTGGCAGTCAATATCGCTGATTGCTCAAAGCTTGCTCAAAAATATGCACCTTATGGCGTAGAAGGTTATCGTTTAGGAAACTATATAGGCACAGGCTATTTGAATCGTTATCTAGAATGTATGGTTGATCGGGCACCTATGCTGATCTATAAAAAAAAATATTTGATTCCATTGCTTTTTCGACGTTCTGACTCAGCATTTCAGTTGTTTGAAGAAGATTATCGAATGGAAGCTTTCTTTTTATTGTTGGACTGGAGTCTGAAGCATCAACCAGAAAAGATATTGATTGAAACAAGCACAAAAATGGCACCAAAAAAAGAGACAGTCATCGATACTGCTTATCTGGCCTTTCGTGTCTCAGAAATATTGGACAGTGGCGGCTATCCGATCAGCAATTTCCAGACGGTCGAACAATTCATGGATTGGAATCGTATTTATCGTTTGATCGATAATGGCGGGATCGGTCGACACAGCAAGGTGTTTGACCCAGAATATCCGGAAAATATCGAAGAACTGCGAATGATCGTCTCACTTGTTCGTTTGAAATACCCAAACACAGAATTGATGTTGTGATCGATAGATGAATAAAAAACAGAGATTTTCTACACGTCATGTAGAAAATCTCTGTTTTTTTATGCAAAGAATCAATCTAAAGCGAGAGACTCATAATGTTCAGTAGCCAATGTTTGCAGAAAAGAAGCATCTTTAGCGGATGTAAAGAGGATCAATTCATGCATGGCGCGCGTACACATCGTATATAAAATCTGTTTGTCATGGCCAGAATTAAAATGTGCGTCATCCACATTCCACAAAAAGACTCGGTCAAATTCTAATCCTTTGGCTAGATAAGCCGGGAGAAGAATAATCGAACGTTTCATAAAATCAGATTCATCCGCAATCAACTGGACTTGGTCTTTTAATGAAGCCGGCAATTGTTCATAAAGAGTTTCACATTCAGCGATTGTTTTGCCAATGATCGCAGTGCGCCAATATTTTGCTTGTTCTTTCGTCTCTGTGATCGTTTGTTCCAACCACTGGATTTTACTTGAGGCTGAATCACTTTGGACGATCAATGGCAAACGTCCTTCCCGAGCGGTTGTTTCTACCACATTATCATGTGCTAAGAAATGATTCGCAAAATCAGTGATCTGTTTCGTTGAGCGATAGCTCGTGGTTAACTGAAACTGTGTCACTTCTTTTTCTGGGAAAAGCGCCTCTAACGAACCAGTGATCGTTTCATTACCAAAGACATTTTGATTTAGATCTCCACAAAATGTTAGGTTAGCATTTGGATAGATCGATTGGAGCAAAGCGACTTGTGAAGGTGCGAAATCTTGCATTTCATCGATGAAGATATACCGTGCTTTTTGAGTGACTGATACAGGATGGACACGGCGCATCAGTAGAAAATATAAAACGGCATCTTCTTGTGGGAGCTCTCTGGTACGTAAATTCGTCTTGACTACTTGTAGGTGTTCACCCCAAGCACTTTCGCTGACGCCATGTGACGTTAACAGCTCTTTAGGCACTGTTTGTAGAAAGTGAAGAAACTGTTTGGGTAAGTTGACAAATTGATACTGCAAGATCCCACGATGAACTCTACGAAACCTTTTTTTCACGATTTGGTTCGCTAATTTTTTGAGCAATGATCTTTCTTTTTGTTCGGTGTATTCTAAGTTTGGATCGGTGGCATATAGTTCTTGGAGTTGCTCTTCTGCAAGCTCTTTGACCCATTTCTGACGAGTTTCATCCTTTTGCAGTCCGCCTAGTTTTTTCAATAGTTTTGTTTGCAGCAAGGACAGGCGTTGATGCAAGGGGAGTAATTCATTTGTTTCTTGATACCATCTTCGAATCGCTTCTTTTGATAAAATGGTTCGACCATTGATTTTCATTTCACGGAACAAAGGACCAAAATCAGTGATTGTTTGAATGTAAGTATCGAGATGCTCAACGAAAGTCAAGCCAGATTTCAATGTTTTGATCGGATCATTGTCACCAGAGAGAAAACCGACTTCTTGTTGTTCTTCCTCTGTCAAATCAAATTCAGGCAACAACTGTTGTAAATAATTTTTGAATGTTTGTGTCGGTACACCACTTTCACCTAGAGAAGGTAAAACAGTGGAGATGTAATCAGAAAATAGATGATTCGGCGAGAATAATAAGACATTTTCGGCATCTAACCATTTTCGATTGTGATAAAGAATAAACGCAATTCGTTGAAGTAACGCTGAAGTCTTACCGCTGCCAGCGATCCCTTCGATCAGCATGACTTTACTGTTTGTGTCACGAATGATTGCATTTTGGGCTTTTTGGATCGTGGAAACAATGTTCTTCATATGAGCGCTAGAAGCATCATCTAAAATCTCTAACAGAAAATCATCATTGATGACTTCGGATGTATCGACCATCGAGACGATTTTCCCATCAACGATCTTGAATTGTCGTTTCAATAGCAGTTCCACATCGATTTTTTCTACATCGGTTTCGTAAAAAGCAGGGCCGATTTCCCCTTCATAATAGAGGTTAGCGATTGGCGCACGCCAGTCGATCACGATCGTTTCTTCATCCGTATCTCTTAATGAAGCGATACCTAGATAGAGGGTTTCTTTTTCTGTTTCTTCTTTAAAATCAATGCGGGCAAAGTAAGGATTTTCTTTCATCACTTCTAAAGTTTGTAGGCGTTTTTGTTGCGATTCTAATGTGTGGTACTTTAAAAGTAGTTCTTGTTCATGTTGGCGGTATTCGACTACTGACTCATAAAAAGATTCGTTAGAGCCACTACGTATTTTGTGATTCGCTGTTTCCTTTGTGGAATCATTCATTTTTTCTGTCAAGTCGCTTAATTTGCGATTTAATAGGCGTTGTTCTAATTGGATCATTTGAGTGGTTTCTTCCACATGCTGTTGTTCTAATTGTCTTTCATTCATTGCATCGTTTACTCCTTCCGCCGTAAATAACGAATTAAAAGTATAGCACAGATTGATTAAAAAAGGTACATCGGAGAGTCAACTAAAAATAATCGTAAAGTATTTGAGAGTGATAGTTGTTTTCATTTAGGGGTTTTTAGTTTGAATGGCCTAAGAGAACAGGTATTCTAAAGATGGAGAAAGGAGCTGAACGAAATGACACATTATAAAAAATTTGCGATGACACTACTGATCGGTGTGGTGGCACTGGTCAGTGAGTTTATGTTCGATCGTCCTCGCCTTGCGTTTATCATCATTGCTGTCACAGGCGGTTCACTCGCCTTCTTGATGTTTATTGAAATGATCAAAACGCTACGTTCAGGAAAATATGGCGTAGATATCTTAGCAATCACCGCAATCGTTGCGACGTTGCTTGTCAATGAATATTGGGCGAGTTTGATGATTTTGATTATGCTGACAGGTGGTGAGAGTCTGGAAGACTATGCGCAGAAAAAAGCGGGTCAAGAATTACAATCTCTATTAGATAATACGCCGCGAACTGCCCATAAATTGGAAGGAGATAAACAACTCGATGTTTCAGTAGATGCACTTGAGGTTGGCGATCGGTTGGTAATCAAACCAGGAGAAATCGTTCCGGCTGATGGACGAGTGATAAAGGGCGAATCTACTTTTGATGAAGCGTCGCTGACGGGTGAATCGAAACCGATAGTCAAGAAGATTGATGATGAATTGATGTCTGGTTCGGTCAACGGCGATTCGTCTGTTCAGATGATCGTTGAAAAGCGGGCAGAAGACAGTCAGTACCAACTCATCATCAAGCTTGTGGAGGAATCGAAAGAAAAACCAGCACGCTTTGTTCGTCTGGCAGATCGTTATGCTGTTCCTTTTACATTGATTGCTTACGTGATCGGTGGAATTGCTTGGTGGGTCAGTGGGGATCCTGTACGCTTTGCGCAAGTTTTAGTTGTAGCATCGCCCTGTCCATTGATTTTAGCTGCCCCTGTCGCTTTAGTGGCGGGTATGAGTCGTTCAAGTAAAAGCGGGATCGTGGTCAAAACTGGGACTGCTGTTGAAAAATTAGCTGAAACAAAAACGATTGCTTTTGATAAGACAGGAACGATCACCAAAGGTATTCTTGCAGTCACTGGCGTTGATCCAGTTTCTCAATTTTCAGAAGCGGAATTATTGCGCGTGGCAGCAAGTGCGGAACAAGGTTCTGCTCACATCTTAGCCCGTTCTTTAGTTCAAGCAGTTCCACAACTGTTACCAGTCACTGATTTAAAAGAAATCTCAGGGCAAGGGATCGAAGCAATAGTCGAGGGACGTCATGTCAAAGTAGGAAATGCAAAGTTTATCGGCGTACCTGAATCTAAAACCGATACAACTACGATCTATGTGGCGATCGATGAAAGATATGCGGGGACGATCTATTTCTTTGACACGATTCGCCCAGAAGCAAAGGAAACGATTGCGAACTTGAAAGCACAAGGGATTCAAGATTTGTTGATGATAACAGGAGATGGGCATACGGTTGCCGAAGCAATTGCTGAGAAAGTTGGCTTGACTGAAATCCATGCTCGTTGCTTACCACAAGATAAGTTAACGATTTTAACTAGTATCCCCGAAGAAAAGCGCCCTGTCACCATGGTGGGAGATGGTGTCAATGATGCGCCTGCCTTAACAGTAGCTGATGTAGGCATAGCCATGGGGGCACATGGTTCTACCGCAGCAAGTGAAAGCGCAGATGTTGTCATTTTGAAAGATGACTTGGAGCGAGTCGCCGAAGCAGTGATGATTTCTAGAGATACGATGAAAGTAGCGAAACAGTCTGTTTTGATTGGTATTTTTGTTTGTGTCTTTTTGATGCTTGTTGCAAGTACAGGAGTCATTCCAGCATTGTTTGGTGCCATGCTCCAAGAAGTTGTTGATACAGTTTCCATTTTAAGTGCGTTGCGTGCCAAAAAATCCTCACCTCAAAAACGAAATCGGGTCATCCCGCAAAATTAAGGACAAAATCGCAAGAAGGACTTTTCAGCAAAATCTTTTTACGGTATGATGCAAAGAGAGAAGTAACACTTGATCAAACAAAAAAAGAACCGTGAGAGGAAGTTGAAAACATGCCATTCGTACATGTCGAATTAGTCGAAGGACGTAGCCCCGAACAATTAGAAAACATGATGAAAGATATTACCGAAGCTGTCCACAAAAATACGCAAGCACCAAAAGAACACATTCATGTGATCATCAACGAAATGAAAAAAGGCACATATGGTGTCAATGGTGAATGGAAAAAATAAGTTGATTCGAGACTTGATTTTTTTAAACAATAGTGGTTAAATAAATTCATAGATGATTGATGAGAAAGACAACTGAATTTGAGAGTCTTCGATAAGAGAGGAAAAGCTAGGCTGAAAATTTTCCAGAAGAAAACCAAAGGATGACCACTTTCGAAACCTTTGTTGAAACAAAGGCGGTCGTACCGTTATCACGCTTGAGGAATACGAACATCGTATTCAAAATTAGGTGGAACCACGAATTTTTCGTCCTAGTATCTGTATAGATACTAGGACTTTTTTTATTAGTGGTAAAACAAAAATTAAAGGAGGAATCCCCTATGATAAAAATGACATTTCCCGATGGTGCTGTAAAAGAGTTTGCGCCAGGGATCACAACTGCAGAGATTGCAGAAAGTATTTCTAAAAGTTTAGCAAAGAAAGCCTTGGCTGGTAAAGTGAATGGTGAACTGATCGACTTGAACCGTGGGATCGAAGAAGATGGCTCAATCGAGATCGTGACACCAGATCATGAAGATGCCCTTGCTTTGGTTCGTCACTCAAGTGCTCACTTGATGGCACAAGCAATGCGTCGCTTGTATCCAAATATCCACTTTGGTGTAGGACCAGCAATCGATTCAGGGTTTTATTACGATACAGACAACGGCGAAAACCAAGTCAGTGCCGAAGATCTACCAGCAATCGAAGCAGAAATGATGGCGATCGTTAAAGAAAACTTGCCAATCGAACGTCGTGTGTTATCAAAACAAGAAGCATTAGAAATCTTTGCAAGCGATCCTTACAAAGTGGAATTGATCAGTGAATTACCAGAAGATGAAGTGATCACTGCATACCAACAAGGAGAATTCATCGACCTATGCCGTGGCCCACATGTCCCTTCAACTGGACGTATCCAAGTCTTTAAATTATTATCGGTTGCTGGTGCTTACTGGCGCGGAAATTCAAATAATCAAATGATGCAACGTGTCTATGGAACAGCATTTTTTGATAAAAAAGCTCTTAAAGAATTTATCCAAATGCGTGAAGAAGCCAAAGAGAGAGACCATCGTAAATTAGGAAAAGAATTGGAGCTATTTATGGTAGCACCTGAAGTTGGTTCAGGCTTACCATTCTGGTTACCAAAAGGTGCAACGATCCGTCGTACGATCGAACGTTACATCGTGGACAAAGAAATCAGCTTAGGCTATCAACATGTGTATACACCGATCATGGGTGACGTTGAGTTATACAAAACTTCAGGACACTGGGACCATTACCAAGAAGATATGTTCCCACCAATGGATATGGGAGATGGCGAAATGCTTGTTTTACGCCCGATGAACTGTCCACACCACATGATGGTCTATAAAAACACGATCCATTCTTACCGTGAATTACCGATCCGTATCGCCGAACTTGGTATGATGCACCGTTATGAAAAATCAGGTGCGTTATCTGGATTGCAACGTGTACGTGAAATGACATTGAACGATGGCCACACATTTGTCCGTCCAGATCAAATCAAAGATGAGTTTAAACGTACGTTGGAGTTGATGGTCGCTGTCTACGCAGATTTCAATATCACAGACTATCGTTTCCGTTTAAGCTATCGTGATCCAAACAATACAGATAAATATTTCGATGACGATGCGATGTGGGAAAAAGCACAGATCATGTTAAAAGCTGCGATGGATGAAATGGAGCTTGAGTACTTTGAAGCAGAAGGAGAAGCAGCCTTCTATGGACCAAAATTAGATGTTCAAGTAAAAACAGCCTTGGGTACAGAAGAAACATTATCAACGATCCAATTGGACTTCTTATTACCAGAACGCTTTGATTTGACTTACGTGGGAGAAGATGGCGAAAACAACCATCGACCAGTCGTTATCCATAGAGGAATCGTTTCAACGATGGAACGCTTTGTCGCTTACTTGACTGAAGTATACAAAGGAGCATTCCCAACTTGGTTGGCACCGATCCAAGCAACGATCATCCCAGTTTCGGTTGATGCGCATGGCGATTACGCTTATGAAATCAAAGAACGTCTACAAATGAAAGGCTTACGTGTAGAAGTCGATGACCGCAATGAAAAAATGGGCTATAAGATCCGTGCGTCACAAACACAAAAAATTCCATATCAAATCGTTGTTGGTGACAAAGAAATGGCAGATGCAACAGTGAATATCCGCCGCTACGGAAGTAAAGAAACAGCTGTAGAAGATTTGAATATTTTTGTTGATGCGATGTCAGAAGAAGTTCATAATTACAGCCGTTAAGACGAATTTTTAAAAAGTTATAAGTGAATACAAAACGGGGAGGACAAAAATGTTCTTCCCTGTTTTTTTTATCTAGCTGATCGTTGCTGATGGGAAAAACGAAATCATGGTAAGATAGAAGTAGCTGAATAAAGAAGGAGAAGAGAATGTACCAGCCAATCCAACCGCATCATCTATTCCATAAAGAATACGAAGAAAAAATCAACTATACAGAAATATATCTCCCTGACTTAGCAGATGTCTTGGTGTGTATGTGGGAGTCGATTGCAATTGATTTTAGTGGCACGATGAACGATGTGATCATCGCTGATGGTTGCAGCGATTTGATTGTGAATGTCTTGGAAAAATCTGTTTTTTATACCGGTTCAAGTAAAACTGACTTCAACTTTATCTCGAATTTTCCCGAACACTATATTGGTTTTCGTTTAAAGCCAGGTGCTTTTTTTGCACTGACTGGCCGAGAGGCAACTGAGGCAATGGATAAAGTATTACCGCTTGAGGAAGTGGCGCTTGATTTTGATACGACACAATTTTTTACTCTTACGATTGAAGAAATGAAAGAAACGCTGATTGGCCATCTGTCTGGTTTAGCCGAACTGATTATCAATAATGAATACATCAAGCTGTTTGAAGATTTATATGTAAAAAAAATGTCATCTACTCAAGAATTGTATGAGTATATGGGCTTGAGTCCACGCCAAGTCCAGCGCTTATTCAAAAAGCACTACGGTCTCACGCCGCAAATGGGGCTATCGATCATCAAATTTCACCATAGTTTGACGATTTTATTCACACAACCAACGGATCGAAAAGTGCTTGTTGAAAATTATTATGATCAATCTCATTTTATCAATGAGTTCAAAAAAAATATCGGCCTCACACCGAGTGAATTCATAAAATTAAGCGAGCAGCGAAAAATGTCGCTTCTATCCAATACGTTACTTCGTTGAGTTGTTACAATGAGAGTAACTTATAAAAGGAGTGGTCGATAGATGAACTTTAATCAGGCAAAAATAGGTTTAGTGATTCAAAAAGATTATGCACGATGTTATGACTTCTACACAAAAAAATTAGGTTTAGTCCCTACATGGGGAGATAGCAAAGGTCCGTATACGTCATTTGCAATGGCTGAAGGAGAACCTAACTGTTTTGATATGACTTTGGCAGAAGAAATGTCTTTGATCAATGGCTACACGCCATCTGTTGGAGAAAAAGCATCTGATACAGTAGTGATTACGCTCCCTACGAAAGATATTCAAAAAGATTATCAGAAGTTAAAGGCAAATGGCGTGATTTTTTTAGGTGAGCCACAGAAAATGGAGACTTGGGGCGGCTTTATGAGTGCCTACTTTAGAGATCCAGAAGGTAATTTATTTGAACTAAATGATGGTTTTTAGGCATTTAAAAAATGTATAAGAAAGAATCCAAAGTACAAGTGATATCTGAGTTCACGCGTATTTAGGGTTCTTTTTTTGCCGAATGAATGTTTTTGATTTTCTTGTTCCGAAGCAGATTTGTTTTCCTTTGAGTATGCTATAATCATATAGACTGATAGAAAAAAGGAAGTGTAGCAGATGAGCGTAATTAGTCGTATCGAAAGTATGATGAATGAGTATTCCTCGGCGGAAAAAAAATTAGCCGATTATATCGTGACACATGTAGAAAAAATTCCGATGATGACAGCTAATGAATTAGCAGAAGGTGCTGGGGTAAGTGCCCCTACAGTGGTTCGCTTTTCTAAAAAACTTGGTTTTCAAAGTTTGACGGCTTTCAAAATCAATGTTTCTACGGAACTACAAGCCGGTATTGTAGAAGGCTTTAGTGACATCGAACCGAACGAGTCATTTTATTCGATCAAGCATAAGTTAGGAAACAATGCGCAAGTGGCGATCAAAGAAACCGTGGATATTTTAGAAGAAGAGATGATCCAACGTGTCGTGAAACGTCTGGAAGAAGCCCAGACCGTTTATCTCTATGGAGTAGGTGCGTCTTCTTTAGTTGTGGAGGACATTCTCCAAAAATGGTCTCGTGTAGGAAAACCGATCATTTTTGAAAAAGATATCCATGTGTTATTGCCACAACTAGTAAGTAACGATACTAAAAAAGTACTTTGGCTTGTTTCTAACTCTGGGAACAGCAAAGAAGTAGTGATGCTTGCTCAGTTAGCGAAAGAAATAGGGATCGAGGTCATCGCCTTGACACAATTTGGGAACAACCAATTAAGCAAATTGGCTGATGTCGTTGTCCAAACATCAAGACCTAAAGAGATCACGAATCGTAGTGCGGCAACAAACTCTTTGCTGGCGCAATTTGCAACGATCGATATCATTTTTTATTTCTACATGGCGAAGAATGAAAAATTGACCGACAAAGTCATGCAAACCAAAGAAGCAATCAAGAATTATGTCAAACGAAAATGAAATAACAGATGGTAGTTTTCCACAATGTCAGATTAGTTTCCATTGTTTCACGGTAAAAGAAAACTTTATTTTCAAAAACAACCATATTTTTTAAAGATTTTTAAAGTTGTTTTTTGTGACACATTTCTTGTTTGTGAAACAAATCGGGTTTTTTCGAGGTGAGAATTAAAGAATTTCTTGCGGATTGGGATTTTACTTTTTAATTTTGTTTTTTTTAGGTACAATGGAGGCACTATGACATGAGTTATCTGTCGTCCCCTCAAATCGAAAGAACGGTGTTCCGGAAGCAACTCTTTCAAAAATAAGTCCTGCAACGCCAAAATATAAGAAGATATTTTAGGTTTGCAATGCTTATTTTTCGTAGTTGGATGCTTCTGTTACAACCTTGCAAAAGATAGGAATGATGAAAAGTTTTATGAAAAAAAATACAAATAATTCTTGGTTAGATCGAATAAAAAAAGGGACTCAAGAACCGAAAAACAAGACGTTTCGTCGTTCACACGTTCCTTTTCGTTTAAATTTTCTTTTTTTCATTATATTTACGTTGTTCGTGTCATTGATTGCTCGATTAGGTTATTTGCAGATCGTGAACAGTGAGACATTAGAAGCGAAAGTCAAATCTTCTTCATCTTTGACGGTGCAAGTCAGCTCACCTCGTGGGATGATCTATGATGCGACTGGAAAAGCACTAGTGACGAATCAAGCCAATCAGGCGATCACATTTACGAGAGGCAGAAACATGACAGCCGAGGACTTGCTGAAAACAGCAAATAAACTGACGCAATTGATCGACATGCCAGTAGATGAAAATTTGACGACTCGTGATAAGAAGGATTTTTGGTTAGCTGATCCTGCTCACTTGAAAGAGGCGACCGAACGTTTGTCGGCGAAAGAAAAAGAGTTGAGTACTAGTGAACAATACCAGGCAACGGTAGACAAAGTGACAGATGAGGAAATCAATTTCAATGAAGAACAGTTGAAAGCCGCAACGATTTTCAAACGAATGAATAACGCTTATGAATTGAATACAGTCTTTATCAAAAATTCTGATGTGACAGATCAAGAATTGGCGATCGTAGCAGAACACGCTTCAGATCTTCCGGGAGTTTCAACAGGAACTGACTGGGTACGCCAGTACAATGCGGCGGATTCAATAAAGAGTATCCTAGGAAGTGTGACTTCAGAAAGACAAGGATTACCGGCTGATCAAGTGGAAGAATTTTTGGCAAAAGGTTATTCACGTAATGACCGAGTGGGTCAAAGTTATTTAGAAAAACAATATGAAGATGTTCTGCAAGGAACAAAGACACAATATGAAGTGACGTTAGATAATAATGGAAATGTGATCCAACAAAAAGAACTTTATGCCGGAGAAAAAGGCTCGAACTTGATGTTATCGATCAATGCAGAGTTCCAAGCGAAAGTCGAAGAGATTCTTCGAAACAATTATCAAAAATTAGTCGATAATGGCAAAGCCCAATATTCACCAGGTGCCTATGTCGTTGCGATGAATCCACAAACGGGTGATGTTCTGGCAATGGCTGGTTTTAGCCATGAACAAGGTTCAAAAGATTTGACTGAAAATGCACTTGGTACGATCACCAATGCGTTTGTTCCAGGATCTGTCGTGAAGGCAGGGACGTTGGCAGCCGGTTGGCAAAGTGGTGTGATCAGTGGCAATCAAGTATTAGTTGACGAACCGATCAGACTGCAAGGCTCTTCTGAAAAAAGTTCCGTCTTCAATCGTAGCGGTTCCGTACCGTTGAATGTCGTTCAAGCGCTAGAGCTTTCATCAAATACGTACATGATCAAAGTCGCTTTAAAAATGCTAGGATTAGAATACGTACCGAATATGGGCTTACCTAGTTTGAGTGAAGAGGCACAAGCATATGAACAATTGCGTGAGGGCTTCAAACAATTCGGACTTGGAACGATCACAGGTATTGATTTACCGAATGAGTCTGCGGGGATTTCACATTCTGTTGAGTCCATGAAGAAATTCAATGAGGATAATGGCCAAGACTGGTTCACACCAGGTAACTTTACCGATTTGGCATTTGGACAGTTTGATACGTATACACCGATCCAATTGGCGCAATATGCTTCAACCGTCGCAAATGGCGGAAAAAGAATCCAACCTCGTCTGGTCAAAGGAATCTATGGCAATGACGAGAATGGTAATCTGGGCGAAGTGAAAAAGGAAATGGAACCAGTTGTTGAAAATACAGTGGATATCTCACCTGAAAACATGGCGCTTTTACGTGAAGGTTTCCATCAAGTGGTTCATGGCACAAATGCCTACACAACTGCTCGCTCATTAGCAGATGCAAAGATGGATCTTTCTGCTAAAA
Source organism: Enterococcus sp. DIV1298c (assembly GCF_017316315.1). Lineage (NCBI taxonomy): Bacteria > Bacillati > Bacillota > Bacilli > Lactobacillales > Enterococcaceae > Enterococcus > Enterococcus sp. DIV1298c. The sequence goes on from NZ_JAFLWG010000018.1 coordinate 24,468, forward strand.
CAGGGACCGCCGAAACGGTTGCTGAAGGACATCCCGATATTGCAACGGTCAATAGTAATATCGTTGCATATGGCCCGACAGAAAATCCTGAGATCGCGGTAAGTGTCGTATTACCAAATCTTCTAGATGAAAAAGATAAGATGAATTCGATCATTGCAAAAGAGATCATGAATGCTTATTACGATATGTTCATGGCAAATAGATAAAAAAATAGTTCAGAAGAT